>NZ_QTZH01000040.1:0-27071 GCF_003462585.1 Ruminococcus sp. OM04-4AA
AGAAAATATCCAGAGATTTATACAGTTATTATGGTGTTACTGAGGAAGATATTAAAAAACAAGACAAAAAAGATATTCGTCACTGGTAACGAATTTGAGTTCATAAATTATAAATTTAAGGAGTTAGTTATGGCTTTTGATTTTAAGAAAGAATATAAAGAGTTTTATATGCCTAAAAATAAACCGGAGATTGTGACTGTCCCTAAAGCAAATTATATTGCGGTCAGAGGAAAGGGTAATCCAAACGAAGAAGGTGGAGCATATCAGCAGGCAATTAGTGTATTATATGCGGTTGCATATACTTTGAGAATGAGTTATAAGACAGATCATAAAATTGCAGGATTTTTTGAATATGTAGTTCCACCACTTGAAGGATTCTGGTGGCAGGAAAATATACATGGTGTAAATTATGCAGATAAAGATTCTTTTAATTGGATTTCAGTTATACGCCTGCCTGATTTTGTAAATCAAAAGGATTTTGAATGGGCTGTTGAAACAGCAACCAAAAAGAAAAAAATAGATTGTTCATCTGCAGAGTTTGTGACCATTGACGAGGGATTATGTGTTCAAATAATGCACTTGGGAGCATTTGATGATGAACCGGCAACTGTTGCACTTATGGATGCGTATTTGGAGCAGAATGGATATGTTAATGATATGAATATGGAAAGATTACATCATGAAATATATCTGTCTGATGCAAGAAAGGTTGCCCCAGAAAAATGGAAAACGGTCATTAGACATCCTATAAAGAAACTGTAAACTCGGCAATTGTCGAACTGACACAGTAGAAAGGATTATATATGAGTGAACAGTTTGGATATGGAACAAGATTTTATAAAACGGTGAGTGACGATTTGAAATCTATTTTGCCAGATGTGAAATCATTTTCTCCAACTAACTTGAAATATATGAGATACTTTTATGAGATGTATCCTGACGCAGTAATTTGTCCTCAAGTTGAGGACGAATTGATTACAGATGCAAATCATCCCCAACTTGGGGACGATTTACAAATCATTTTTAGAATACCATGGGGACATAACAAAATAATACTTGATAAATGCAAAGGAAATTCTGCAAAGGCATTGTTTTATATCAGAAAGACTATTGAAAACAATTGGTCAAGAGATGTTTTACTAAACTTCTTAGGAAGAAGTCGATATGGAATTAATCATCAATGCCGTATTTATTTTCCAGTGCTTCTTCTGCTAATTCCAGTTCATCTTCCAGTTTTTCAATCGTGCGTTCTCTCGCTTTGTATGTCTCGAAGCTAATCTCTTTCATCTGGTAAGCATACTCAAATTCATCGTCAAGCTTATCCAGTTCGTCATCGACTGCGTCTACCTGTTTTTTCAAAGCGTAGAATTGTTCGTGATTCTCAGATGCATTTGTAGATGTTTTTGCATTGTTTACACTTTTTGTTATGTTACGGATATCGTTTTCATAAGAAGAGAAATCATAATCCTTTTCGTTCGCATTCTCTACTGCGTTTTCTGTGTTACTGATATTATCATCATTGTCATCTGTATTTGATGTTACAACTTCCTGTGTCTTAATTTCTATATCTTCTGCTGCTCCATTATTGGATGAAGTGCATCCTGTAAAAGCAAATATTAATGTGAGAGATAATAAAACTACTAATATTTTTTTCATAATGTGTTCTCCTTCCGTCTCTTGGATGTTTTGTTTTTGCTGTTATATGTATCATATAGGGGGAAGATTAAAAAAAAGATAAAACAAATAGTAATTTCAAAAAATGAAAAAAAGGACTCTAGCACACGAAAATGATTGGTATTATAATAATTACATTATGAGATTACTGATTGTAGAAGACGAGAATGATTTAAGAAACATTGTCAAAAAAAGGCTTGTCAAGGAACATTACAGTGTAGATGCCTGTGGGGATGGTCTGGAAGCAATGGATTATATCGATATGACTTCCTACGATGGTATTATTCTTGATATCATGTTGCCGGGAAAGGACGGATATGAAATCTTAAGAGAATTAAGGCAACGAGAAGATGATACACCGGTTCTGTTACTGACAGCAAAAGACAGCATTGAAGACCGTGTCAAAGGACTGGATCTTGGTGCCGATGATTACCTGATCAAACCATTTGCATTTGAAGAACTGCTTGCAAGAATCCGTGTCATGATGCGTAGAAAGCCACAATTTATATCCAATCAACTAAAAATAGCAGATCTTATTCTGGATCGTGACACAAGAAAGGTTACAAGAGCCGGAAATGAAATTGATCTTTCTGCAAAAGAATTTATGGTTCTGGAATGTCTTATGCGCAACAAAAATATCGTAATGACAAGACAGCAGATTGAACAGAATGCGTGGGACTTTGATTTTGAAGGTGGTTCCAATGTGATCGACGTATACATTCGCTATTTGCGAAAAAAAATCGATGCACAATATGAACAAAAACTCATCCACACTGTTCGCGGTGTCGGATATGTAATGAGGGAAAACGAATGAAACAGCTGACGATCAAGAAAAAAATTACGCTATGGTACACCGGAATCATTGCCGTAGTTCTTGGGACTATTTTAGTTCTCGTCCTTCTTTTTGTGGATAAGGTTGGAATTTCTGCGACAGAAGAAGAAATCTGTGCCGCAGTGACTGGTTTCTCTTCAAACATTAATTTTCAGGATGATTCCTTTTATCTTGACGGCGATACCGAATTTTACGATGACGGTATTATGTTTTGTATTTATGACAAAAACGGACGCTTACTTTATGGAACGATTCCAACCCAATTTCCAGAAGAAACTATCCTCAAGTCGAATACACCGCGAATGATAACCGGATCAAATCGAAAATGGATGATATATGACAGCGTTTACTCTTACGGTGATGATGAGGAAATGTGGGTACGAGGAATTACCTCCGTACATTCTATAGAACTTTTCATGCAGACATCCGAGAAAATGCTGTTGATTGTATTCCCATTACTCATTATTCTGATCGGGGCCATCGGATATTTTATGATCAAGCGGGCATTGAGACAGGTGGATCTTATCTGCGATGAAGTTGAAAACATCAGCAATGGAAAAGATCTTTCCAAACGATTGTCTCTGCCAAAAGCAAAAGATGAATTATACGAATTGTCGGAGAAATTTAACGAAATGTTCGAGCGCTTGGAATTTTCGTTTGAGAAGGAACGTCAATTCACATCAGACGTATCCCATGAACTGCGGACTCCCGTTGCTGTTATCATTTCCCAGTGTGAGTACTTATTGGAAAATGAAAACTTATCTACGGAAGATAATGAAGAGATTGCAGTCATCTTAAGGCAGGCAAAACGAATGTCAAAGCTGACAAGCGAAATGTTAATGATCGCCAGAAACGAACAGGATGAGCAGCATCTGATGGAAAAACTGGATTTTGGATTATTAAGCGAACTTGTAATAGAAGAACTGCAGACAAAAGCACAGGAAAAAAATTTTGAAATCACCCTGCAAAAGCAGGACGACTTATTTATGAACGGCGACCAGACATTGCTTTTGCGTATGATGATGAATTTAATAACCAATGCCATCAATTACGGAAAAGCAAATGGACATATTCATGTTATCCTGAAGGTCGAAAATGACCAGATTGTCGGTGAAGTGAAAGATGATGGTATTGGAATAAGTGAGGAACACCTGGACAAAATCTGGGAGCGTTTCTATCGCATAGACAAAAGCCGTTCCAGAGAAAATGGCGGTACCGGTCTCGGCCTTTCTATGGTGCGCTGGATTGTAAACCTCCACAATGGAACCATTCACGTCGAAAGTATCGAAGATATCGGAACGAGTTTTATTTTTCGATTTCCGAAAATATAAGGGGCTATCGCTATATATCCTTTTGGTATATTTTCCTTTTTCTATCACAGTGTCGTATTATTCTTCCATCAGTTTTCAAGCCAAGTACTAAAATGTAAAAAAACTTGCAAATCCATCTTCTTTCCGTTAATATATTGACAACAAACAGGGAAAGGAAAGAAGGTATGTTTCAAACAATTATTGGTACAATCAGTTCTTTTATGTACAGCAAGCTGCTGGTTATTCTACTGATTGGTGCGGGAGTCTATTTTACAATCCGCACAAGATTTCCGCAGGTAAGATTATTTAAGAATGCTTGTGGATCCGTGATGGAAAAGCCGGAGGATAAAGGGGCAATTTCCTCTTTTCAGGCACTTATGGTTTCAACAGCATCCCGCGTGGGAACGGGAAATATTGTCGGGGTTTCATCGGCAATTTGTATAGGTGGATTTGGTTCTGTATTCTGGATGTGGGTGATTGCGATCATCGGAAGTGCATCTGCACTGATCGAAAGTACATTGGCACAGATTTATAAGAAAAAAGGAAAAGACGGAAGCTGTTATGGAGGACCGGCTTACTATATTGAAGCGGCACTTCATTGTCGCCCGCTGGCAATTGTTTTCTGCGTTGCAATGATTTTAACCTACGCATTCGGATTTAATATGCTGGCATCTTATAATCTGCAATCTACATTTTCAGTATTTTCTTTTTATAATGCAGAGATGAGTCCCTGGATCATCGGTGGGATTTTGGCGGTGCTGACAGGATGGTGTCTGCTTGGCGGCGGATCACGTATCGTAAAAGTAACTTCAATGGTTGTGCCGGTAATGGGGATTGCGTATATCGGAATTTCACTTTTGGTAGTAATTATCAATATTCAGAACGTGCCGGCAATGTTCGTGCGTATTTTTGAAGAAGCATTTGATTTCAAAGCAATTTTCGGAGCATTTTCCGGTTCAGCCATGATGCAGGGAATCCGCCGGGGACTCTATTCCAATGAGGCAGGTATCGGTTCCGCTCCGAATGCATCAGCTTCGGCAAATGTCAGCCATCCAGTAAAACAGGGGCTGGTACAGATGTTATCCGTATTTATTGATACTTTGTTGCTTTGTACAGCAACAGCAATGATGTGTATGTCATCCGGGATCGATCCGGCAAAAGAATTGCAGGGAGCACCATGGGTGCAGGCATCTCTTCAGGAATCACTTGGTTCTTTCGGGCCGATCTTTATTACAGTTGCAATGGTATTTTTTGCATTTACAACTCTGCTCGGAAACTGTTTCTATTGTGACAATCTTTTAATCTACATTCACAAAAAACAGCCGGAAAAAGCTTTTATGAAAGGCTTCAGACTGGTATCGGCACTTGCAATCTTTCTGGGTGCAGGAATGGAGATGTCTCTTTTGTGGGATCTTTCCGATGTACTGATGGGGGTTATGGCGCTCATTAACATTCCGGTTATCCTGATTTTATCAGGGATTGCGTTTAAAGCGATCCAAGATTATGAAGTGCAGTTAAAACAGGGAATCAACCCGGTTTTTAAAAGTGCAGACATTGGTCTTAGACAAAAAACAGATTTTTGGAGATAAAACAGGATAATGGGGGAGACTGTCCGAACCACCGGATAATCTCCCCCAATTTCTACATCCTCTATTTTATAACTAAGACTTTCTGTGTTTTAATGAATAGCTTTTTACTTTTTGTTACTGTGGTATTTTTTATAGAAATAAATATAGGATATTCCACCTGGAATACCGATCCAGATAAGCATTGTCACGACAGACACAATCTCAAAATCAGAAATTGTTAATGCACAGGCTATATACAGCAATACCATCGGAAATGAAATAAATCCTAAAATTCTATGTGCAATCTTCCAGGTATCTTCATCACGCACAGTCCATGGCAAACGAAGGCCGGTATGTCTGTTATATGGCAACTTCGGCGATACAATACCTATAAAAACCATTATGCAAGACAATAATACCATAGCAAATAGTTTCTCTCCATTTTCCGAAAAAGTAATGACATCAACTGCACTCAGAAAAGCAAAAACAATACCAATGATTAAAATGCTAATATTGCAAAGTGTGGTAACACGGAAAATACCAATTCTTAAATCGTCAGTTGTTAGACTTGTAAACAAAGCCAAATTACGATACAGTACGATAGCTGCAATCAGCATACATATTCCTGCCATTAGAATTGATACGACTTCATTTTTCACACTCATTGTAATCATCATAGATAAAAATGAAACAAACAGAATCAGACCTCTTTTCTGGTTTGCCTGATACAACAACTTTTCTTTTTGCTTTTTTCTTGCCAGCTGTTCATTTAGTTCCGCCAATTCTTCCGCCAAATTCCCATTACTATGGATACTCTCCTCAATTCCAAGCAATTGACTAACCGATACATCAAGCAAATTTGCCATTTCAATCAAAACATCTGCATCCGGAACGGATAATCCCTTTTCCCATTTTGAAACTGTCTGCCGAACAACATTTAACTTTACTGCCATTTCTTCCTGGCTCATTCCTTTTGTTTTTCGGAAATGCTTTATATTCTCATTAATCATAATTTCATATCCCTTCTATTCGATATGTACATGTACATTATAATTATACGAATATGCTGTTTCCGATACAAGCAATGGAAATTAACATTGGCTATTTTTTCTTTACACTTAAAAGTTAATTTGTGAATACCCGATAATTCTCTTCCTTATCGTAATCCTTGTGGATTCCATCATCCTCGTACATCGTATAACTGCTGTTTTTATATCCGATAAGCTGCAGATGTTCGGTATCAATATCTTTCACACACTCTGCTGCTTCTGCAACCGGGATGCATTTACCACTTCGAATGAAGAGCGGTACTTCATTTAGTGCCACATCTACATAATGAATACCTTTTGCGAGAACCTCTTCAGAAATGCTTCCGTCTGGCAGGAACTTGATAAATTTCATTTCTTCCGGCAGATAAACATAACGGCCTCTTGCGTTCTGCTCGTAGACCGGAGCGATCATGATCTCGTTTCCAAGCATCAGCTGATCCTCTATCCTGATTGCTCTCTTGTCATCCGGATAAACAAACCCAAGTGGTTTGAAATACATGTCATCATTCAGCACAGCTTCATGTACTCACTGTACAGATACGGCACAAGACGATATCTTGTATTAATGACAGCGCGGAAATCCTCGATTTTCTCAAATTGATAACATTCCTGCTCTCTTGTTCCCGTTGCTGAATGATTACGCATCAGTGGTGTGAATACACCAAGTGCAAGAAAACGAAGCAACAGTTCTCTTGTCGTATCACTGCCAAATCCTCCAAGGTCAGCACCTGTATACAGGAAACCGCACATATTCAGAGACGGCAGCATCTTCAGGTTAAGAAGGATATGCGACCACCAGGATTTATTATCGCCTGTCCAGATTCCGCCATAACGGTGCATTCCGATATAAGAAGATCTGGAAAACATCAGAAAACGTTTTTCCGGGTCAATGCGTTCAAAAGCTTCTCCTGCTGCTCTTGTCATATTGTAGCCAAAAAGATTATGTACTTTGTCATGACGGATCTTTTTGCCATCGACATTGTGATAAAATCTTTTGTAATCTTCCGGATTATTTGCAATACTGAGCATCTTGTCCTGCATTTCCCAGGGATGGGTCTTGCCTTCGGTATCCTTTGCAAACGCTCCGGCAAGTTCTCTTGCCTCTGCAAGGCCTTCGGAAGAATAAAAGATCGCAGGCTCGTTCATATCATTCCAGAAACCTTCTATTCCCTGTTCAATCAGAAAACGATATTTGTCCCCGAACCATTTTCTGGCTTCCGGATTCAGCATATCCGGAAAATGGGTATCTCCCGGCCATACAGCTGCAACAAAATCACTTCCGTCTTCTCTCTTGCAGAAATAGTTGTTTTTGACACCTTCCTCGTAAATCTCATATCCCGGCTCAACCTTCACACCGGCATCAATGATCGGAATCAGGCGAATATCCTGGTCATCCATTTCCTGCACAAATTCTGGAAAATCCGGGAAATTTTCTTCATTCACTGTGAAATCTTTGAATGACTGCATATAGTCAATATCCATGTAAATCATATCGATTGGGATATGATTCTCCCGATATCCTTTTGCGACAGTACGGAAATCTTCTTTCGTCGTATAACCCCAGCGGCTCTGTCCGAAACCAAAAGCAAACTTTGGCGGAATATAACTGCGTCCGATTACGTGGCGGAACTGTTTTACGATATCATAAGCATTCTCACCTTCAAGCACGTAAATATCTAGATCAGCATTTTCGCAGGATACCCTGAGTGTATCCTCTCTGTCATATCCGATATCAAAGGTCAGTTTCGACGGATAGTCAAAAAACAATCCAAATGTAGTCTTTCCACTCACGATGATAAAGTTGTGTGCTCCGTACAAAGAACGCTTGTCCTCTGTATGTACCGGATCATCTGTGCAATTACTGATATAACAATACCCTCTCTTGTTGATTCCACGATTGGCTTCACCCAGACCATAGACAATGTCATCTTCATCCATGATATAAGTAAAAACAAATCCTTCCTCCTGGCTGACCTCTCCATATGGGAGAACGCCCTCAGTTGTTTCAATTTTTTCAGTCAGTGCCTCCGTATTAAACGGAGTTCCATATCTATATTTTCTAATCATTTCTCTGTCACCTGATGTTTATAATATAATACGAATGCTTCATATGGGTTCAAAATAATTTTTCCGTCGAATTCTTTTCTTCCAAGGTTTGTGATCAGACACTCTGCGCCTTTGAATTCTTCCGGCACTTCTACTTCTGCATTCTTGTCACTGAAGTTGCAGACAGTCAGAAGCTTTTCCTGATCCCCTTTTCTTGTATAAGCAAAAATCTGCTCGTCTTCACGATAAAGCGGTTCAAATTCGCCATAAACAATAATTTCTTTCTCTTTGCGCAAGCTGATCAATTTCTGATAGTAATGGAAAATAGAATCCGGATCTTCAAGCTGCTGTGCTGCATTGATCTTTTTGTAGTTTTGGTTTACTTTGATCCACGGCTCACCATCTGTGAATCCAGCCTGTTTGCTGTCATCCCACTGCATCGGCGTTCTCGCATTGTCGCGGCTTCTCAGCATCAGACATTTCATCATGTGTTCCGGAGTCATAAGACCTGATTCAGTAAACTCTTCAAAGTAATTAATACTCTCAATATCACGGTAATCTTCCAGTTTGTCAAAATAAGCATTTGTCATACCAAGCTCTTCCCCCTGGTATACATATGGCGTTCCCTGCATCATGTGAATACAGGTAGCCAGCATTTTTGCAGATGTTTCTCTGTATACCGGATTGTCATTTCCAAAACGGCTGACGCTTCTCGGTTGATCATGATTACCTAAAAACAAACTGTTCCATGCTTTACCCTGGAGTTTCTCCTGCCATTTGATCATGATGTTTTTAAACTCTTTAAAATCATATTTTTGAGTTGTCCACTTTCCATAATCTCCGCATCCACTCTCCACATGCTCAAATTGGAATACCATATTCAGTTCATTTCTGTCTTCACCCGCATATTTCTGTGCTTCTTCAATTGTAACTCCAGCTGTTTCACCAACTGTCATGATATCATATTTTGAAAGGACTTCATGATTCATTTCCTGAAGAAATTCATGGACTCTTGGACCATGTACGCTATATGGTCCAAAATCGCCATAAAGTCCGTTATTCATTTCTCCATCCGGAAATCTCTGATCTTTGGAAATCATACTGATAACATCCATACGGAAACCATCAATTCCTTTTTCACACCAGAATTTCATCATATCGTAAACTTCCTGGCGTACTTTTTCATTTTCCCAATTGAGATCCGGCTGTTTTTTTGAAAACAGATGCAGATAATACATCTGTGTCTGCGGATCATATTCCCATGCAGAACCGCCAAATACTCCGCCCCAGTTATTAGGTTCTTTTCCATTTACCGGGTCTTTCCAGATATAATAATCACGATATGGATTATCTTTTGATTTGCGGCTTTCAATAAACCAGTTGTGTTCATCCGATGTATGGTTGACTACGAGATCCATCAGAATCCTGATGGATCTTTTGTGTGCTTCACACAACAACTCCTCGTAATCCTCCATAGTTCCATATTCTTCATAAATTCTACGGTAATCAGAAATATCATAACCATTATCGTCCTGAGGTGATTCCAGCATCGGAGAAATCCATAACACATTTACCCCAAGTTCTTTAAGGTAATCGAGTTTCTGTATGATTCCTCTGATATCTCCCACGCCATCACCGTTACTATCTTTAAAACTCTTAGGATATATCTGATATACTACACTTTCTTTCCACCATTTTTTCTCCATGCCAAGTCTCCTCATTTCTAATTATTTGACCGCTCCTGCAACCACACCATTCATTATACTCACCTCATCCTTGCAGTATCAAGAGGTTTCTCGTGAAACTACAAAAGGTAACAAAGTTTATTTCCTGCTTTTATACAGTTTATACAAAGAAAAACAGGTCATTGCACCTGCTCGCCTATATATGCAAAAAAAGGATCCTGTCATTCTTTGACAGAATCCCTCTTTACCAGATAGACTGGGTTTTTTATATTTAATTCGTTCAGCGTCTCTCCCCGAATCAATTTCATCAGACGTTCCAACGCCACATGTGCTTTTTGTGGAATATCCTGATGAACTGTTGTCAGTTTCGGTCGAATCATGCTCGCGTAAACACTGTCATCATATCCTGTAACAGAAATCTGCTCCGGAACCATGATTCCTTCGTCAAAAAAGAAATTTATTGCTTCTATCGCATTATAATCTGAAGAAAAGGCCAGCGCTTTTGCTTCAAGAAAGCGTGGAAGAAGTTCTCTATATTTCCTGAGACGAAGATTTCTTTTACCCGGAATAACTATATATCTGGAACGACTGCAGAATCCCCCTTGTTTTTCCATCGCCTGTTTGAATCCCATCCACCGATAGTAATCGCTGTCCTGCTCTGTTTCTGCAACAAACAATGCTTTCTTATATCCACAGGAATACAGGTATTCTCCGATCTGATACCCGCCTGAATAATCATCTATACCAACATTCTGGAATGTATAAGTCCCCTTCGGATAAGCATCGATCAAAATCATTTTTTTGTTTAATCTGTGCGAAAGGTTATGATACTGCTCTTCATTGTATCCCAGGATAATCAATCCCTCTACATTCCATTTTGAGGCAATATCCACTACATTCTGAATGCTTTCACCGCCAATAAGCATAACATAATATCCATTTTCTTCCATTTCCATCTGAATCGTTCCGATCAGTTCTCCCACGAATGGATCCTGAAGTGACTGCATACCATGAGCGTAAGTAAATCCGAGTACTACGCCTATAATTCTGGAACCATGACCGGAAAGCATCATGGAACCCATATTCGGAACATAGTTCTGTTCTTTAAGAATAGCCGTGATTTTATCGATCGTTTTCTGGGAAACTCTTTTCGTATTGCCATTTATAACATTGGATACCGTGGTGCGGCTAACGCCTGCCATATCTGCAATATCCTGAAGCCGAATCATAAAACCTTCCTCCTGTGTTCTTATTTCCTTACAATACTGTTTCCTGCTTATTTGTACTCAGATACTTTCGTTTCTGCAAAAGTCATTTTCGCTTATATCGAGTTTATAATATCATAGGCAGTTAGGTTTGTCACATAAAAGTTTGAAACTTCAAACTGCAAGACCGCTGTAATTGCGACTGATAAAATTAACCATTGTCTCCATGAATATATTAGAGATATAATATAAATACTGGTATCTGATTTTTCTGAATACTAAGTATATAAAAATGGGGAATGATAAATGAACAAACAAGAGAAACAGATTTTCACATCCGACAATTTGAAAGAAACAGCCATCATGACGATAGCAGTGGGCATTATCGCCGCGGCCGTATATTTCTTTTTGATTCCGAGTATGACCTCGATCAGCAGTATATCCGCGCTGGCAATTGTTATGTCGCATTATATACCGTTGCATGTATCAACGATCACAATGATATTGAACGTTGTCCTACTGCTGATAGGCTTTGTGACATGCGGAAAGGAGTTCGGAGCAAAGACGGTTTACACAAGCATCCTGCTGCCGGTGTACCTTGCAGTATTTGAACACATATTTCCGGATTTTACCTCGCTGACAGACAGCAGTGAACTGGATGTAATATGCTATATCCTGGTCGTAAGTATCGGGCTCAGTATTTTATTTAACATGAACGCATCTTCTGGCGGACTGGATATCGTAGCGAAGATCATGAATAAATATCTGCACATAGAATTAGGAAAAGCAATGTCCATCTCGGGCATGTGTGTGGCACTTTCTTCTGCTCTGATCTATGACAAGAAAGCTGTCGTTTTAAGTGTGCTTGGAACTTATTTTAATGGTATTGTGCTGGATCATTTTATCTTTGGCCAGAATCTGAAAAGACGTGTATGTATTATTACAAAATACGAAGAAGAAGTCCGTCAGTTTATCTTGCATGAACTGCATAGCGGAGCAACATTCTACGAGGCGACAGGCGCATATAATATGCAGAAACACAGAGAGATCATTACGATCGTGGACAAAAGTGAATATCAGAAACTAATGAATTATATTATCAAGAAGGATCCGGAAGCATTCGTGACAGTGTATACAGTGTCTGATATGAGATACCGTCCAAAGGTAAGATCCTTTTAGGCGGGAAGAAGCTCTACAGAACACTTTACGCAGCTGCTTGAATATCTGAACAGAAAAGAGTCGCAGCCTGTTCCATCAGGGAATAACTGTGACTCTTTTTATTTTGTCTTCCATTTTTGTGACATTACTTCACAATATCCAACTGCCCGACAATTCCGATATATCCATCTGTTTTTATTGATGACCATAATGTGTGCAGTTTCAGATCACACATCTGCCTTTCACCTCTTACTTTTAACATTACTTTCATTGAAACTTCTTTGTTTTTACTTGATACTGAATCCAACGAATCTTTTACGCGCTGAATATCCTCTTCGCTTATATCATATACTCCATATAAATCAAATCCCGGAAGATCTCTCTGATACTCTTTCTGCGATTCTCCGTCTGTTAAAACCAGTTTTCCTGAAATCACATTATACTCCATTGAAATCTTACCGCTATTCTCCTTAAAGAACTTTATCTTTTCCTGCATGATCTCTATAACACGCTGGGAATAATCCTTGCATGGCAATGCATTTTGCCTCAGTATTTCTTCTGAGATCCTCTGCGCTTCATAATACTCTCTGTTGTCATCCTTTTCTTTCTTAAATGTTCTGGACAACTGAGGACTGCTCTCTTTCAGGCATTCCAGAAGAAGCGGATTAAACTGTCCGCACTGACCTTCCAGAATCATCTGGATTGCCGTATCATGATCATATGCATTCTTATAGCACCGTACACTTGTAAGCGCATCATACACATCAGCAATTGACACGATCTGCGCAGAGATTGGTATTTCTTCCCCTTTTAGTCCATCAGGATATCCTCTTCCGTCCCATCGTTCATGGTGCCACCGGCAGATTTCCCATGCAGTGCGTACCAGTGGCTTGTCCTGTGGAAAATCCATATCCCGTATCATAGATGCTCCAATCTCACTGTGGCTTTTCATGATCTTGAATTCTTCATCTGTCAGTCTGCCTGGTTTATTGAGAATTTCTTCCGAAATGCTGACCTTTCCAATGTCATGAAGGGAAGATGCTGTTATAATCAAAGCAATATCCGTTTCTGTCAGATGATACGCATCTGTTTTCTTAATCAATTCTCTCAACAGCATCTCCGTTACGATACGGATATGTAATATATGCTCACTGCTTTCACTGTTATGAGAACCTAATACATTGCTCAGGATTCCAATCATAATCGTGTTGTTTTCTTCTTTCTCATAGACCTGATCTACAACCACATTGATCAGTCGCTTCTGGTTTGCATAAAGTCCCAATGTATTCTGGACTCTTTTCTTTACGATAACTGCATCAAACGGTCGGCTGATATAGTCTGTGATCCCCAGATCATACGCTTTTCGCATAATTTCGACAGATTCTTCTGATGAAATCATGACAACCGGGACTTCATCAATCCACTGTAACTCCCTCATATGTTCCAACACCTGGAATCCATTCATCTGCGGCATATTGATATCCAGAAGCATCAGGTCGATCTCTGGATGCACTTCCAGGATCTGGATCGCCTGATTTCCATTTTCAGCTTCCAGATAATCATAACTGCTGCCAAGGATCTCCTTTAATATATCTCTGTTAAGTTCTGAATCATCTACAATAAGTAGTTTTTGTTTCTCACTCATCCTTTATCCTCACGATTTTTATTTTTTCCTGCTAATTCAGCAATAATCTCCACTAATAGTTTCATATCGATCGGCATTCCCAGACCGGTACCGCCAAACTTAGATGCTCCGCCTTTCTGCTCCTGCGCAAATAGCTCAAACAGATGTTTTTGGAATTCCTCACTCATACCAATTCCTGTATCCTGACATGTGAACTCAAAAGTCACAATTCCATCCTGATCGGAAGGAATCTCTCTGGCACTCAAATAAATCTTCCCATAATCTTTATTATACTTTACGGCATTACTCAAGATATTCATCAGAAGACGCTTCAGATGGATTGGGCTGCCTATAAGATCTTTATGAATGATCTCTGGTGTTTTATGTTCCACCTTGATTTCTCTTTCATCAGGCTTTTTTGATACTTCTGTTCTTTTTCCTTTTCTATTATGAGAATGTTTTTCTGTGATTTTCTGTAAATCATCCAGATTAGTGCTACAACAATCAGATAAATGAACAGGCACATGATCACATTTTGCAGAAGTGTCTGAAATATGATCGAATCCGGAACGTAAGCATAGATGTAATGGTCTCTCTGCTTCAGCATAACACCGTGACACCGGACTCCATTGATCGTTAAGCCCATCATGTGCCTACTGTCTGCATGATTTTTTAGCTTTTGGATTACTTCATAATCGGTTGTGCTTTGTCCAATCAGCCCGGTATTGTTTGAAGCAATGATCACGCCTTCATCTGCTACGATAATTGTCCCATCCCGGTCCTTCCGATAGCCATTCAACAAACTCTGTATCGTAAGCGTATAATTCGTTGCATACTCTGCAGAAGTATAATAATAAGTCACTACAACTCCCGGTGCATCCTTTCTTGTGCAGGCAGCCATATCAATATAAGCCCCGTCATTATGATTGATTCTCTTGGCATACACTTTTTCATCGTAAATTGCTGTATCCAGTACGATTTCTTTCTCTGCACATTCTTTTATTTCCGGCAATAAACTTTCGTTCGTACTGTATTCACATACTATAGTTCCATCTGTATCCAGAACCACGATTCCCGTCAGCCATAACTGCTCTGCACTTTCTTTCAATAGCTGATCATCCAGTGTTTTTTCATTCTCTGTTTCTGCGGCTATATTTTTGCTGACCTGCCGGGTTCCCTCAATGGCACGAAGCAGACTTTTGGATTCTGATGATTCATTATAATGTGTATATGTGGAACATTGTACTTTTACATAATTTACCGTGTCTAAAAGATTAGCCTCTTTCTTTTCTTTGTCTGCATTGCTGAAAAAACATACAGACAGCACGACAAGACATATCCCAACAGCTATACTGATGATCCAGAATTTTTTTCTGTTGGGACAGATTTTTTATTCTTCTTCAAGCTGGTCCACCTCCAGATATTTTTCTGGGTCATCAAGATATTTTCCTATGATTTTTGCAGAAGTTCCGTCCTCTCTCATTTCATCCAGAGTCTGCTCCAGTTTCTCCGGCAGATCCCGAGTTTCATTTTTTGAGAAAGCGACTCCGATTCCGACTGTCATAAGTGGTTCATCCAGAATTCGGAATTTCGCATCATAATCTTTCATATACTGTATAACCGATTCCTCATGTGCACCTATTGCATCTGCATATCCCTTTCCAAGGAATGTATAGATCAGTTCCCTGTGTTCCAGGCTAATCAGATTACCAAGCTTTGGAATCCTGCTGTCTGTTCTTTTCAGAAAAATTCCTTCCGGTTTTGTTGTAGATTGTACGGCAAGTGTCTTTCCTTCCAGATCACTCAGGGTATAGATATCACTGTTCTCATTGACTGCAACCACCTGGTTACTGACCATATACGGACCGGCCCATTTATAATCATCCAATCGTCCTTTCATGGAGAAGCAGCCCATAATATTCACACGTTGTGCGACCAACAACGCATATTGCGCAACCATATTGACATTCCTTTCACAGGGTGTCATAATACTTGCGGAGATAGTATTTGGAATACTACAAAACTATACTCTGACTGAATCACAACAATTTCATATTGAACAGTTACCCCGCCAGGAAGTGGCGGAAAGCGAGCTTATATTTATTTAAGACATAAAATAAGACTCAGGGAATACGAAGAATAGCAAAAGCATTTGCAGGGATCAGTATACCTTGACGAATGCTTTTTTTTGTGAGGAGACCAATAAGAAATGACAGTTGAGATGTTAAAAGGAAAGATTCATCGTGCTACAGTAGTACAGGCCGAACTTGACTATGTTGGAAGTATTACTGTTGATGAAGACCTGCTGGAAGCGGCAGGAATTATGGAATATGAGAAAGTTCAGATCGTGGATGTAAATAACGGAAGCCGATTTGAAACTTATACGATCTGCGGCAAGCGCGGAAGCGGAATGATCTGCTTAAATGGTGCTGCGGCAAGATGCGTAAGTACTGGTGACAAGATTATTATCATGTGTTATGCACATTATGATTCTGAAGAAGCCAAAGAACATAAACCACAAGTTGTTTTTGTAGATGAGGAGAATAAGATCAGCCGTGTTACAAACTATGAGAAACACGGATTACTGAAAGATATGGCATAACTGCAAAAGTGATTGTAACCTATAAATGAAAATGAAATTTGTTGAATTCAGAACAAGAGGCTATCTCCTAATTTTGTTTTAAAAGGAGAACACCATGCAGGTAACAAAAACAGTAAAGGAAACAAGAGATTTAATTAAGAACTGGAAAAGAGAAGGGAAAACAATCGGTCTTGTACCGACAATGGGATTCCTGCACGAAGGACACGCAAGTCTGATCAAAAGATGCCGCGAAGAAAATGATATCGTTGTTGTATCTGATTTTGTAAACCCGACACAGTTTGGACCGACAGAAGATCTGGAAGCATATCCAAGAGATTTTAAACGTGACAGCGAACTCTGCGAGAGCCTTGGAGCTGATGTCATCTTTCATCCGGAACCGGAAGATATGTACCATGATCCGCATGCCTTTGTAAGTATTGATACTTTATCAGATACACTGTGCGGTAAGACAAGACCAATCCATTTTAAAGGTGTATGTACCGTTGTTTCTAAGTTATTTAACATTGTAACACCGGACAGGGCATATTTTGGTCAAAAAGATGCACAGCAGCTGGCAATCATCCGCAAAATGGTACAGGATCTGAATTTTGATATCCAGATCGTAGGATGCCCTATCATCCGTGAAGAAGACGGACTTGCGAAATCATCCAGAAATACATATTTAAGTGAAGAAGAAAGAAAAGCCGCACTTTGTCTTTCAAAAGCTGTAAAAGCCGGTCAGGATATAATCTGCAAGGGAATCAAGGCTGAAGAAGTATTAACAAAGATGCGCGAGATCATTGAAGCTGAACCTCTGGCAAAGATTGATTATGTATCTATGGTAGATGCACTGGATATGCAACCGGTAGAAATCGTAGAAAAAGATGTTCTGGTCGCTATGGCAGTTTACATCGGAAAAACCAGACTGATCGACAACTTTAGCTACGAGGTATAACCTATGGAAAATGTGATGAAAAAAATAGGAAAAGCCAGTTCTTTTCTTACAAAATATATTGGAATTATTATCATCTGCTTCTCTGTGATCGCATTTTTCTGGCGCGATGGGTTCGCGTGGACAACCAATTATACATCCATCTTTTTAGGTGTTGCCATGTTTGGCATGGGACTTACAATCAAGATGGACGATTTTAAGAGAGTTTTTTCAAGACCAAAAGAAATCGTGATCGGATTTGTTGCACAATATACGATCATGCCTGTTGTGGCATGGGGATTATGCCAGCTGATGCATCTTCCGACAGACCTGGCACTCGGCGTTATTCTGGTCGGATGTTGTCCCGGGGGAACAGCAAGTAATGTGATCACATATATTGCCGGAGGTGATGTGGCACTCTCTGTTGGAATGACGATCACTTCCACGCTTGCAGCCCCACTGATGACACCATTATTAGTGTATCTGCTTGCCGGTGCCTGGGTAGAAGTATCTTTCCTTGCAATGGTAATTTCTGTTGTGAAAGTTGTACTGATTCCAGTGCTTCTTGGTATTTTGATAAACTGGATCTTTGGAAAGCAGATTCAGAAAATATCAGAAGTACTTCCACTGATTTCTGTTGTATCCATCGTAATGATCATCAGTGGAATTGTATCTGTCAATGCGGAAAAAATCTTAAGCTGTGGTCTGCTCGTACTTGGAGTTGTGGCACTTCACAATCTCTGCGGAATGGGCATCGGGCTTGGCGCAGCAAAACTTTTACATATCGAATATGATAAAGCTACTGCGATTGCGATCGAAGTCGGAATGCAGAACAGCGGCCTTGCGATTTCTCTTGCAACAGCTAATTTTGCAGCTAATCCACTGGCAACGCTTCCGGGAGCGATCTTCAGTGTATGGCATAATATATCAGGCTCTTTATTCGCCGGAATCCGCCGTGGCGGAACTGGTACGAAAGAAGCTTGCCTGGAAGTAACTGAATAGATAGAAAGAAAAGCAAACGAGGATAGAAAACTACTTTCTCCATCCCCGTTTGCTTTTCTTTACTTTCCTAATACTACTGCTATTTTAATCTCTTTCTCTGTTTCACTAAGATCAAATGTTCCTCCATCCGCTACTGTAACATGTACTTCATACAAGGTATCTTCCGACAGTTTCTCTGGAATCGTTCCATCTTCTGTCTGAATCTTCCACAGATCTTCCGGAACCTCTGTCAGCTTACCGTCTTTTCCATAAGCATACAGCTTAAAGTCATCCGTTTTGCCTGCAAGCCCCTTCATTCGTATCGCCACAGTCGTACTTGGATGTACATTTTCTACTGTTATCTTATTCAGCCATCCTGCGACATTGCCCTTACCTCCGTCTTCCGTAAATTCTTCCTGCGTTAATATATTTCGCATTGCCTTGTCCAAATCTACTTTTCGGTAAGGCATTTCCGGAAGATATACGAACCGATCCTGCAGTCTGAGAAGTTCAAGATATCCGGTTGGACAGTACAATGCATTTCCACTGTTTCCCGCATACATACCGATTGCCATATTGTTATATCCTGGTTTGTCTGACACATCCATTGAAAATGCAGTCTCACCGGTCTCAAAATCTATCATAATAAACTGCCACATGCCACTGTCCAAGTCCTGAACATAACCGTAAATGTATCCTGTTGCGGTTGAAAGCTTCATCATCGATGTATCCCGGATATCATCTCTGCACCAGATACTCTTCATTTCATATCCGTCATCTGTCTTGATCGTATCAACACGCTCAACTCCCGGCATGACCATTTTATTTCCTTTCTGCAGCCAGTTCACATCATAGATATTTTCATATGTCTGTACAGATGAATCGTTATCTGCGTCCGCAAGCTTCGCACTTCCTGCTCCAAACCAGTTACATACGATTGTGCTGACTGTACCTTCACTGTTATCATATACGATTGCTGAATTTTCTACGGATACCTGCATTTCTTCCGGCAGCTCATCAATAACAGGCGTGCTTGCAACTTTTTCACCGGTCTTCATATCTAATGCCAGCAGATTCACCGGATTCTGATTATCTGTAAACATGACCAGATTGCTAGTTAGCGATGGCGAACATCCACTTCCCCACGCCAGACCGCCTCCGGTCGTTTCATCACCTTCTTTGCTGTCTTTTGCCCCTGCACTTTCATACGGAGTACACCATTCTACCTGTACACCGTTATCTGCTTTCAGTAGATAGCAGTTCTGATTTGTTAAGATGACTGCACCCTCTTTCGAAGAAGCTATTCCATTTTCTGCCCCTTCTCCAGGAGTTAATTCATATACAAATGTAGACGCTGTCAGATCAACCTCTTCTCCATTCAGAATTGCGTTGATCGCGTCTCTGGAAATGTATCCCATCGCACCTTGCTGCTGACGTTCCGGATAGATTCTGAATCCGCCGGTTGCAAACCAAAGATTTCCCTCATAGTCAAACACTACGGATAATAAATTCTGATCCAATGTCTTTCCGGTAATTGCCTCTGCTGCTGCTTTAATATCAATATCCAGCACTTTCTCAAATTCCGGCAGCACATTTCCTTCCTCGTCTGTTGCTTTCAACATAAGTACATGATTGTTGCTTGTCGGACACACCAGACGATTATTTTCATCAACAAAGGAATAGGAACTTTGTATCACATATCCTCCACCGTCATGCTGTTTTGGTGAGAAATATCCGATCGTCTGTGTTTCTTCTGCATTGATATCACGAATTGCAAGTCCTCCCAACAACGGAACAACTGAATGTCCATAATTGTCAAAAAATACCGCCGGAGACGCATTTGGATTCACCTTTTCATAAGAAACATTAATTTCTGGGTAAATACCAACAGGCAGTACCTCATCTGTTGAATCTGAATTATAACAATCATGGTGGATATTTGCATCATTTTTTGCCATATAAGGATTCTCATCAATTGCTTTTTTGGTAAGCGGTTTTATCGTTACTCCCGAGCTTACGCTTTCTGTTTTTGTCTGTTCCTGTTTCACCTCATCTGTCTTTGGTTCATTCGCTGAACAGCCTGATGTAACTGCAACTGCTGATATAATAAATGCTAAAAGAATTGTTCGCTTTTTCATATTATTCTGCCTCCTTTTTCTCGTAATCTGTAACTGTTCAGAGCCAAGCAGAATTTCATAAAACAGGTGTAAAATGCTTGCATTTTTAAGACTGTTTTTGAAATTTTATTTGGCGGATACGCCACACCGACGAAATGCGTAGCATTTTGGAGGTTGGCTCTGAACCGGTATATTTTTATTATAAAAAAAGCGCTGTTATTTTCAATTCTTCTGTCACGAATCATGGTAAAAATGGCACGAATTGTAAAAAACACCATCTCCTGACCGAATTACTTTTCAGCCGGAGATGGTGCCTTCGTTATCCACATTCTTCTGTTAAATGAAATCTTTTTTCCACATTTATTTAATGTTTTTCACATTCCGGATGTGGATTTCCCATTCCTTTTCACACTGCGTGCACTCAGCAACAATTTCTCTTCATTTTAAAATTAATATATCCCTGCAGCCAGATCGTACCTTTGAACCGTCTTCCGATCTCCGGCTCTCCCATCACGGAATCTGCCGGAACACAGATATCAAATGTCAGTTCATTTACATTCAGGCGCATCTGATACAATCTCACACCTGTCATTCTGTTGATCCTCTCTCTCACCGCCAGGATTTCTCCCATGATCGAATACATATCACATTCTGCTCCAAACGGCATGAAATACGTATCCACAATGGAAAATACATCCTCATTCGCCAATCTCTTTGACACCTTGGAATAGAGATCCATATCGTCAAATGTCAGCGTCTCGATTGCTGCCTGGTCTCCCTTGCGGGCTGCGTTCATCAATTCTCTTCTTGTATCTGACGCACGCTTTTCATTTAAAATCTGTTGCTCATTTTTATTGACCGGAAGCAGAATCATTCCATCTTGTGCCAATCCTGAAAATGTTACAGATGTCTGCACATCCTTTGTAAGACCGGCCTGTTTCTCCCGCATATATTCCACACCATTCTGCAGTGTGAAGATCAGACTGATTCCAATCTTGGAATCCTCACAAAGACCAACATACTGTTCTTTCTCAATCTTTCTCTGCACATCGATTTCTGCATAAGTTGTAACTCCGCTTCCCTCAAAATATGGGAAATAATATGCAGCTTCAAAATGTTCTTCATCATCAAGTTCTCCGCAGAGTGTGATCCCTACATCCTGACCGAACTCTTTCTGGAATTCGCAGAAATCTTCGCCCGGTCTGTAGGATACAATTGTCTGATGCGTAAAATTCTCTTCTACGTCTTTTAAGAGCTTTTTCAGATCTTTTCTTGTTTGAATATTTTCAAATCCAATTGCTTTTAAATACTGATGCATATTTTATTTGCTTTATATTTCTTTATTTGTTCTTTGGTGTAATTTCTTTGTTTCCACCCATGTATGGCTGAAGAACTTCCGGGATTCTTACAGAACCATCTGCCTGAAGATTGTTCTCAAGGAACGCGATCAGCATTCTCGGTGGAGCAACAACTGTGTTGTTTAATGTATGAGCGAAGTAGCTTCCGTTCTCTCCTTTGATACGGATACCAAGTCTTCTTGCCTGAGCATCTCCTAAGTTAGAGCAGCTTCCCACCTCGAAGTATTTCTGCTGTCTTGGTGACCATGCTTCTACGTCAACAGATTTTACTTTCAGATCTGCAAGATCTCCGGAGCAGCACTCAAGTGTACGTACCGGAATATCCATAGAACGGAAAAGATCTACTGTATTCTTCCACAGTTTTTCATACCATTCTTTGCTTTCTTCCGGTTCGCAGACAACGATCATTTCCTGTTTCTCGAACTGATGGATTCTGTAAACTCCACGCTCCTCAATTCCGTGAGCACCTTTTTCTTTTCTGAAGCAAGGTGAATAACTCGTCAGAGTCTGTGGAACCTGATCTTTCTCCAGTGTCTGTCCAATGAATTTACCAATCATAGAATGCTCACTTGTTCCGATCAGATAAAGGTCTTCTCCTTCAATCTTGTACATCATAGCATCCATCTCAGCGAAACTCATAACACCTGTTACAACGTTGCTTCTGATCATGAAAGGTGGGACGCAATATGTGAATCCTCTGTTGATCATGAAATCTCTTGCATAAGAGATAACTGCTGAGTGAAGTCTTGCGATATCTCCCATCAGATAATAGAAACCATTACCTGCTACTCTTCTTGCAGCATCGAGATCGATTCCATTGAATGACTCCATAATCTCTGTATGATATGGAACTTCGAAATCCGGAACAACCGACTCACCGAATCTCTCAACTTCTACGTTTTCACTATCATCCTTACCAATCGGTACAGATGGATCGATGATATTTGGGATAATCATCATGTTCTTTTTCAGTTTATCTTCTACTTCTTTCTCTTCTTCGGAAAGTTCATTGATACGTCCATTGCTCTCTGCAACTTTCTTCTTCAGAGCTTCTGCTTCTTCGATTTTTTTCTGAGCCATCATTGCTCCGATTTCCTTAGAAGCTTTGTTCTTCTCTGCGCGAAGTGCTTCTACTTCCTGTTTGATTTCTCTGTTTCTCTTGTCCAGTTCAATTACTTCATCAACAAGTGGAAGCTTCTCATCCTGAAATTTATTTTTGATGTTCTGTTTTACTACATCCGGATTATTTCTTACAAATTTGATGTCTAACATGTTATTTACCCTTTCCTGTCTAATTTCTTTTTTACTATTTATTTTCTTGAAAAATAGCTTTCTCAAGACTTTCTCTTTCTTCCTCTGCCAGCTGAATTGTACTCTCACCTTTTACAATATCTTTCACATATGCATAACATCCCTGACGACTATGCATTATATTTAAAATCCATCCAGTATTGTTTTCATCTAACATTGTAATTGCAAAACTTAATTCGCCTCCCATTTCATGGAATGCATCATATTTTACGATTCCGACTTTCTGGTAATGCGTTCTCATTTTATTATAAAGTTCTGCAATCTCCTCACGGTTTTCTTCTACCTGATCTACGACTTCGTCGATCTTGTCAAACCGTTCAAAAATGGATTCCTCCAGTGATTTCCCATTCTTTCCCTTCATAAAGGTATTAAATACTTTTTCCAGGTGTTTATACTTATCATACACTAACACAAGTACGACAAGCAAGGCTACCTGCAAAATAAGTAAAATAAGAAATGCGTAGAATGGATCAATTCCCAGATTGCCAAATACTCCAGTCACTTCTACCATCTCCTTTTTAATTATGCTGGATTGTCATGAGCAACTCATAGATTCTTTCCAGATCATCCGGTGAGTAATACTCAATCTCAATCTTTCCTTTTCCATTTGCTTTCGCATGAACACTTACTTTTGTACCGATCAGACTCTTCATCTGCTCTTCAAGATTTGTGTATACGAACTGATTTTCTACTTCCGGCTTTTTTTCTTCCTTTTTCGGATTCTTCAGAGCCTTCACCAGTTTCTCTGTCTCGCGAACACTAAGCTTCTCATCAAAGATTTTGTTGGCAAGCATGTACTGCTGCTCTTCATCCTCGATTGCCAGAAGAGCTCTTGCATGGCCTGTACTGATCATATCGTCAATGATCATCTGCTGAACTCTGTCATTCAGTTTTAATAATCTCATTGAGTTCGTAACCGCAGTTCTACTCTTTGACACTCGTTCAGCAACTTCATCCTGTTTCAAGTTGAATTCTTTCAACAGTCTCTTATAAGCCATTGCTTCTTCAATCGGATTCAGATTTTCTCTCTGAATATTCTCAATCAAAGAAATCTCAACAATTTCCTGCTCTGTAAATTCTTTTACGATAATTGGCACTTCTTTCAATCCTGCCAGCTTTGCCGCGCGCCATCTTCTCTCACCGGCAATAATTTCATAATAGTCCTTCTTCTTCTGAACAAGAATCGGCTGCAATACACCAAACTGCTTAATTGAATCTGCAAGTTCCATCAATGCATCTTCATCAAAATCTTTCCGTGGCTGTTCCCGATTTGGTTCAACTTTATTTATCTTCACCATGATCGGTCCTGCCTCTAAAATTTCTTCTTTCGGAGCTGCCTTTTTCTCGTCCGCTTTTACAGAAGGTTTTGCGCTTTTAACGTTTTTGTTTGGGATTAGACTATCCAATCCTTTTCCAAGTCCGCTCTTCTTCACAGGCATACTTATTCTCCTTTATTAATCACTTCTTCTGCTAAAAGCATGTAACTCTCTGTTCCTTTGGATTTTGGATCATACAGATTGATTGGAAGTCCATAACTTGGTGCTTCAGCCAATCGGACATTTCTCGGAATAATTGTCTTATAAATATTTTGGTTCAGGTTATCCTTTACATTTTCCACTACCTGTAATGATAAATTTGTTCTTGCATCGTACATTGTAAATACGACACCTTCCATTTCAAGTTTCGGATTCAGTCTATCCTGAACAAGTTCAATCGTATGCATCAATTGACTTAATCCTTCCAGTGCATAATACTCACACTGAATTGGAACAATCACCGAGTCAGAAGTAGTCATTGCATTAATTGTAAGCATGCTCAATGCCGGAGGCAGTCAATAATTATAAAGTCATAATTGTCTTTTATCTTTTCAACTTCATCTCGTAAAATATATTCCTTATTGTCAACGCCAATCAGTTCAATCTCAGCGGCTGATAAATCAATACTTGACGGAAGCACATCTACACTCAGATTTTCTATTGGTTCCTTGCAAATACACTCCTCAATTTTACACTTACCAATAATAAGTTCATAAATTGTCTTTTCAACCTCATTCTTATCAACGCCCAATCCACTGGACATATTTCCCTGAGGATCCATATCTATAGCAAGCACTTTTTTTCCCGAACTAGCTAAAGAGGCCGATAAGTTGATTGCTGTTGTAGTCTTACCAACTCCACCTTTCTGATTCGCAATTGCTATCACTCTACCCATTATTTTTACTCCTTTCTCTCGGACATTCATTATTATATCACCTTTCTTTTCATTAATCTAGAACTAATCAAATGTTTCACGTGAAACATTGTGTTTTCTCTTCTATTTCTAGTACTACGTTTCGTAAATAACTATATTACACGCGCAGGGTGCGGATTCGATTGTGCAGATCAAAAATGTTCACGTGAAACATTTGTAAGAGATAAGCCACTTCTTCTATAATTAAACATTAAGATTTTTTCGCTTTATTTGAATTTAAGAATGTAGTATAATAAAGTAAGAGTTTCCTTTAATTCAAACTCTTACTTTTATATAAAAAACCACTATTATAATAAGGAAGGTGAGTAATTTGAGTATCAAGAAAAAACTAACTTTTTTTACTACTTTAGCAGGAGTTTCTCTCGGTGCAATGCATATTGCCAACCGTGTATTAGAATATATCTCAACTGCTGATAAATTAATCAATTCTGATGAATATGAATACTATAACTGGAGATTCGGTAAAATCGCATATAAGAAAACTGGTGAAGGATCACCTTTACTTTTAGTGCATAATCTCAATGTATGTTCTTCTTCCTATGAATGGAGAAACAATATAGAGGAACTTGCCAAATCCCATACTGTATATACAATTGATCTTTTAGGCTGCGGTTGTTCCGACCGTCCGGGATTAACATATACTAATTATTTGTATGTAGAATTAATCACGAACTTTATCAAACATATTATCGGAGAAAAAACTGATGTAATCGTTTCTGGTGAATCCTGTCCATTTGTACTGATGGCCTGTGCAAACGATGAAACAATTATAAATAAAGTTATTATGATAAATCCGCCGAATCTGGTAGACCTGGCAAAGATTCCTACAAAACGTAGTAAATTCATAAAGAATATCCTGTATTCTCCTATTCTGGGTACATTTATCTATAATATGTATGTAAATAAGAAGACAATTGCTCATGCCCTCTGCTCTTCTTATTATACTCAGAATGAAATTAGTGAAAAAGATATTCTCACCTACTTTGAAGCAGCACACAAAGAACATACAAATTCCAAATATCTTTTCGCCTGTCAAAAGACGAGATATACGAATGCAAATGTTCTTCATTGTCTGAATAAATTAAATAACAGCATCTCCATTATTGTAGGAAATAGTAATCCTGAAAATTCTCTGGCAGCCAGTGAATATCAGAACTATCTTCCTTCGATTGAAATTGCAGGAATGGCCAAAACCAAACAACTTCCTCATATTGAAAAATGTGACGAATTCATTGAAAATGTAGAAATTTTCTTGTCAGACGCTGAAGAATGTGAATAGAATATCGCATAAATTAGAAATTTTACTCGCAATCATATTTTTTCTAAAAATTAGAGTTATCCACATTTTCCACATGAGATATCCACACAGAGTGAATATCTCATGTGGAAAA
>NZ_QTZH01000041.1:0-25876 GCF_003462585.1 Ruminococcus sp. OM04-4AA
CAGTGCTCAGCTTTCGCTTTTTCTTCAGCGGCACGGGCATCAGCTTTCGCTTTTTCTTCAGCGGCACGGGCAGCAGCTTCGGCTTTTGCTTTTTCTTCAGCAGCACGAGCGGCAGCTTCAGCTTTCGCTTTCTCTTCAGCAGCGCGGGCCTCAGCCTCAGCTTTGCCTTCTCCTTCAGCGGCGACGAGCCTCAGCCTCAGCTTTTGCTTTCTCTTCTGCGGCTTTCTTGGCAGCGATCTTCTTTGCACGTTGTTTATCAAGGTTCCATTGCTTTTTACAGCTATGGCAGATTGCATATTCATTAAAGATTGGATCCCCGTTTTCGCTGGTGCCAATCTGCTTATTCTGCAAATCCAGGTCTTTTCCACATATTGGGCACTTCATATTAATCATGTACTCCTCTCTTTTGTATCAAAATATTTATAACAGATTTATTATAGCATCTTAAAAGAGGAAGAACAACGAAAAAAGTGTGTTTTACATAAAATGTTTTAGAAAAACTCAAAATTGCGCAAGAATTTAGTTTAAATTCATAAGAAATGGTGGACTTTAAAAATTTAATGTGTTAAAATCAAAAAGTGGCCTGAGAAGGCAAAAGGTATTGTTATGGTTTATGGTATGCCGTAAGCCATCATATAATTAGCCGGTTGAGAAGGAGATTGTTTCGTATGAGTAAGAAGATCAGAACCGAGGCAGTAGATTATTTGTTTCAGGCAATCTTAAGCCTTGAGAATAAAGAAGAGTGTTATACATTTTTTGAAGACATCTGTACGATCAATGAGCTGCTTTCATTGTCACAGAGATTTGAAGTGGCAAGAATGCTCCGTGAACAGAAGACATATCTGGAGATCGCGGAGAAGACAGGAGCATCCACTGCGACAATCAGTCGTGTGAACCGTTCTCTTAATTATGGGAATGACGGATATGATATGGTTTTCAAACGTGTAGGGCTTGCTGAGGAAGAGAATGGAACGGAAGAATAACACTTAAGAATTAAGCTTACAATAAAATACCTTTTATCAATCAAAAGATACAGCTTGCGGAAGATCCTGATAAAGTCTTTCGCAGGCTGTATCTTGTTTTAAACAGAAATGTTTATTTCCCTTTCTTTTTCTCTTCGTTTTTTGAAGACTTGGAAGAGAGGTCATCAATGATCCGTTCAATGATCATTTTCTTGATATATACATCAAAACTCAAGCTGCATATAAATGCAAACTGCTGTAAGATCTCCTTATCTTCGCCATCAGCAAGATGAGTGAAAGTCTCAGCAGATTTCTCATAAGTAGCAGTTACATTCTCTTTGATGGAATCCAGCTGTTCTTTTTCAATCTTGCAGACTTCTTTGTAAATATCCGCTAATTCAAAAGAGCTTCCATCCGGAAAATATTTCTCTGTGAGCGGTGCAAGAACTGTCTCAATATCTTTGATTGAAAGGATATTTTTAAAATAATAAATGAAGACCAGAAGGAGCAGGTGCTCTCTGGAATACTTCTTCTTCACCGGGGGTGGAAGAAGATTGTTCTTCGTATAATTATTGATCATGGTCTTTGTCAGGATCTTATCATCCGGGTAACGTTTGGTCGAAGCCAGCTGCTCATCCATAAAAGTAGTTACTTGATCCATGTAAAGATCAATATTCGGAACATCGCCGGGATGCACATAACTTAAAGAAGAAAGTTCTTCCAAAATGCTGTTTAACAGATTACTTGTGTCTATATTCATGTTATCACCTCAATACATTTATTATATAGTATTTAAAACTAGATAGCAAGCAAAAGATAAGAGGGCCGGAAAATGTAGTTGACAAACAGGAACGTGTGTTTGATAATGGGAATACATTTACAGATATCTTTATAACTTTAAAGGAGTGGAAAGATGAGCATTTATGATAAATTAAATGAACCACAGAGAGAGGCTGTTTACCACACGGACGGTCCTCTTCTAATCCTTGCCGGAGCCGGTTCAGGAAAAACAAGAGTTCTGACGCACAGGATCGCATATCTGATCGGAGAACGTGGCGTGAACCCATGGAATATCCTTGCAATCACATTTACGAACAAAGCGGCAGAAGAGATGCGCCAGCGTGTGGATAACCTTGTCGGTTTTGGAGCAGAAAGTGTATGGGTGAGCACATTTCATTCTGCATGTGTGCGTATTTTGAGAAGATTTATTGACAGATTAGGGTATGAGAATCATTTTACTATATATGATACAGATGATCAGAAGACATTAATTAAGGAAGTCTGTCGGAAAGTAGATGTGGATACGAAAGTGTTTAAAGAAAGAAGTCTGCTTTCAGCAATTTCATCTGCCAAGAATGAGATGATCCTTCCAGATGAATTTGAACTGAATGCCGGAGGAGACTTTGCAAAGATGAAGATTGCTAAGGTTTACCGTGAGTATGAGGCGCAGATGAGAGCGAATAATGCACTGGATTTTGATGATCTGCTTGTAAAGACAGTACAGCTTTTGCAGACACAGCCGGATGTGCTTGAGAGTTATCAGGAAAGATTCCGCTATATTATGGTAGATGAATATCAGGATACAAATACAGTCCAGTTTCAGCTGGTAAGCCTTCTTGCAGGAAAATATAAGAATCTTTGTGTCGTTGGAGATGATGACCAGTCAATCTACAAGTTCCGTGGAGCGAATATCCGGAATATTCTTGACTTTGAGCATGAATTTCCGGATGCAAAGGTGATCAAACTGGAGCAGAACTACAGATCTACAGGAAATATTCTGAATGCAGCGAACAGTGTGATCGCGAATAACCGCGGAAGAAAGGAGAAATCACTTTGGACGGAGAACGGAGAAGGCGAATTGATTCGTCTGCGTCAGTTTGATACGGCGTTTGATGAGGCAGATTTCATTGGTGAAGATATCAAAAGTGCTGTCAGACAGGGAGGTTCCTATAATGACAGTGCAGTTCTTTATCGTACGAATGCACAATCCCGTCTGCTGGAAGAGAAATTTATTGCCATGAATATTCCTTATAAGATTGTCGGCGGTGTAAATTTCTATGCGAGAAGAGAGATCAAGGATCTTCTTGCTTATCTCAAGACAATCGACAATGGACGTGATGATGTTGCGGTTAGAAGAATCATTAATGTCCCAAAGAGAGGAATCGGTCTTACAACAATTAACCGGATTCAGGAGTCTGCGACAGAACGTGGAATTGGTTTTTATGAGGCATTACTGGCACCGGGTCTGATCGCAGGAGTGGGAAGAAGTGCAACAAAACTGGACTCTTTTGCGGCATTGATCGAGTATTTTAAGACGTTGGCAGAAGAGATGAACATCACAGATCTTTTACAGGAAGTGATTGAGAAGACAGGATATATAGAAAGCCTTGAAAATGAAGATAAAGAAGAGGCGAAAACAAGAAAAGAGAATATAGACGAGCTGATCAGTAAAGCGGCAACTTATGAGGAAAGTTGTCAGGATAAAGATGAAAAGGCAACATTGAGCGGATTCCTTGAAGAAGTTGCTTTGGTTGCGGATATTGACAGTCTGGATGAAGACCAGGAATATGTTGTTCTGATGACTTTACATAGTGCAAAGGGACTTGAATTTCCACGTGTTTATCTTGCAGGGATGGAAGATGGGCTTTTCCCGGGATATATGAGTATTAATGCAGGAGACAGAGAAGAACTGGAAGAAGAGCGGAGACTTTGTTATGTTGGAATCACAAGGGCAGAGCAGGAACTGACTTTGACAAGTGCGCGCAGAAGAATGGTGCACGGTGAGACACAGTACAATCCGATGTCAAGATTTGTGAAAGAGATCCCGAGGGAACTGCTTGATACAGGAAACAAGAAGTTTACCCAGGAGACGGAGATGCCAGCACAGCAGAATACATATGCACGTGCCAGGGAAGCGTTCAGGGCACAGGCATTTGGAGGAACATTTGGCGGAATGACACCTGCGAAGAATCAGGGGACAGGTAAGCCACTTACAGGAAATCAGGCACTGGCATCCCTGCAGAAAGGCAGTCAGCTGGCAGCAGGTGGGAATGGTCCACTTGGATATGAGGCCGGAGACCGTGTGCGTCATGTGAAGTTTGGGGAAGGAACAGTAACGGATATCAAAGAAGGTGGACGAGATCACGAGGTTACGATTGAATTTGACAGTGTCGGAACACGCAAGATGTTTGCAAAATTTGCCAAGCTTGTAAAGGTATGAGAAAGTTATAAAAAAATGATAAATCAGTAGTAATATGAATCGTCAGGTGTTATAATAAACACAGATTATCTGTCACCGCAAAAGGTGAAGAAAGGACGTGTTAATATGAACAAGAGAATAGAAGACATCATTGCAGAAACAAGATTGAACGAGATTCTTCATAAGAATGAGGCTGAGAAGCAGAAGAACACAGTAATCTGGACACTGGCTATCATCGGAGCAGTAGCAGCAGTAGCTGCAATCGCTTATGCAGTATATCGTTTCGTATCACCGGATTATCTTGATGATTTTGAAGATGATTTTGATGACGATTTTGATGATTACTTCAGCGAGGATGATCAGGTATAATTCTTGAGTGAATTGCAAAAGTGCAGACAGGGTGAGAGAAGAAACCATCCTGTCTGTTTTTCTGTTAAAATAGATTAGAATTGATAGGAGATTAGGATGAAAAAAGGTCAGATCTACGAGGGTATTATTGAACGTGTAGATTTCCCAAACAAGGGGATTGTATTTGTTCCGGAGGCAGAACAGTATGTTACTGTGAAAAATGGGATTCCGGGACAGAAGATCCGTTTTATGATAAATAAATTTAAAAGAGGAAATGCAGAAGGAAGACTTCTTGAAGTGTTGGAGAAATCTCCATTAGAGACAAGAGAGCCGGTCTGTAGTATCTTTCCGGCCTGTGGTGGCTGTATGTATCAGACGATGCCATATGAAGAGCAGGTGAAGATGAAAGAAGGACAGATCCGCAGAATCATGGATCCGGTAGTAAAAGGTGAATATGTTTTTGAAGGTGTGAAGCACAGTCCGAAGGAATTCCATTATCGTAATAAAATGGAATTTTCTTTTGGAGATGAATTCAAAGATGGTCCGTTATCTCTCGGTCTTCATAAAAAAGGAAGTACTTATGATGTACTGACAGCAGGAGACTGTCAGCTTGTCCATGAAGATATGGATAAGATTCTCCTTTGTGTGCTGAATTATTTCAAAGAAAGAAATGTGAGTTATTACAAGAAAATGCAGCATGTCGGTTATCTTCGCCATCTTCTTTTAAGACGAGGCGATACAACAGGCGAGATTCTTGTGAATCTTGTAACGACAACGCAGGAAGAATATGACTTGACTCCATTAGTAGAAGAACTTCTGGCATTAGAATTAGAAGGAAAGATTGTTGGAATCCTTCATATATTGAATGACTCTCTGTCCGATGTCGTGAAGAGTGATGAGACAAGAATTCTTTATGGACAGGACTTCTTTTACGAGAAGCTTCTCGGACTGGAATTCAAGATTACACCATTTTCCTTCTTCCAGCCAAATTCAAAAGGTGCAGAAGTGCTGTACGAGACTGTAAGAGAATACATTGGAGATATTGATAATCAGGTTGTATTCGATCTGTTCAGCGGAACAGGAACAATCGGTCAGGTGCTTGCTCCGGTTGCGAAGAAAGTGATCGGTGTCGAGATTATTGAAGAAGCAGTCGAGGCAGCAAAAGAAAATGCTGTCCGAAACGGACTTTCCAACTGCAGATTTATTGCCGGAGATGTGTTTAAGGTACTTGATGAGATTGAAGAGAAGCCGGATGTGATCGTACTGGATCCGCCGAGAGACGGAATTCATCCGAAGGCACTTCCGAAGATCTTGAATTATGGGGTGGATAAGATTGTATATATTTCCTGTAAGATGACAAGCCTGGCAAGAGATTTGGAGATGATGCAGCTGGCAGGATATCGTGTGGAGAAGATGACGGCGGTGGATCAATTCTGCGAGACGGTTCATGTGGAGACGGTAGTACTGCTTTCCCACAAAAAGCCAGACGGACATATCAACGTAAAAGTTGAGTTTGGTGAAGGTGAGGGAAAAGTTCCGCTTGATAATATCGCTAAAAGAGCCGAAGAGTACAAGCCCAAGGAACGAGTGACCTACAAAATGATAAAAGAGTACATAGAAGCTAAATACGGCTTCAAAGTACATACCGCATATATCGCAGAGGTAAAGAGAGATTTAGGATTGCCGATGTATGATGCTCCTAATGCGGTAGAAGAATTGAAACAGCCGAGGAAGCATCCGACAGCGGAGAAAGTGGAAGCGATAAAGGATGCACTGAGGTATTTTGAGATAATATAGAGGGAGAAAATTATGGCGATAATAAGACCAAGATTGATAGATTTCTACAATATTCCAATAACGCAAGAAGAGGTTGATTTCGCTATTCCTTTTTTAGATGAAGATATACCATTATATTTAGACCCATTTTTGTTGTGGAAATCTCCTTCGCAGCAAGATAATGCGTTACACCTGATACTAATTAATTCATTTAATAAGTTGGGGGCAACGTATTTGAAAAATGAAGAAAAAAGAGAGTTAATAGCAGAGAACTTAGCTGGCTTATCTGAGTGTAGTGAGGTAGGATTAGGTTCGGGAAAAACCAAAAAGGGATTGAAAATATCCATAAATACAGCAAAAGAGATATTAGATTTGTTCAGTATAGTGCCACAATATAAGACAGGTGGTTTTTCTCATTTTGAGGAAATACAGTTATATGTAAATAATATATCTAAGGATAGGATTAGTGATTTTGCGTGTAATTTTTTAAAGTCCTTTCTTATTGATTTTACACAAGATGAATGTAAAAAATATAATATTCCAGTAAGAGAGTTTGCGAATATCAAAGTTTTTAATCCAAAGACTTGTAGTATTGATGAAGAAAAACTGTCATTACCATATAACCCAGAGGACGAAACCCCTATTATTTTTGTTCCAAAGCGGTGGTTGCGTCATACTCCATGGATTAATTATGACGACTATTTTGTAAATGCTTATGTAAAGGAGGGCGAAGAAGATAAAATTGAAAAACCTAAAGTATTAGAATACAACAGATATAATTATGGAATGATTACAGCATATATAGCAGCAAAGGAGCGTACGCAAGCAGATTGTAAAAATGACCCATTGTTCAAACAAATACCAGTTATCTCTGCTAAAAAATGCTTGAATCAGATAGTAAAACTACCATCGGGTAAAACGGATAATGCCGATAAAAAGTTTGAAAATAGTTGTACAAAGCTATTTGCGTCTTTGTTATATCCCCATCTTGATTTTGCTCAAGCGCAAAGCAGGATTGATTCGGGAACTCAGATAAGAGATTTAATCTTTTATAATAATTGTTCATTTCCATTGTTGAAAGAATTATATGATAAATATGATTGCAGACAGATTGTTTTTGAAATGAAAAATGTAAATGAGGTTAGTAGAGAACATATTAATCAGCTAAATCGTTATCTTTCGGAGCAGTTTGGACGTTTTGGAATTATTATAACTAGAAATCCATTAAAGAAAAGTATTATGAGAAATACTATAGATTTATGGAGTGGACAAAGAAAGTGTATTTTATGCCTTACTGATGAAGATATCAGGCTTATGGTTGATGTATACGAAAATAAGCAACGTGACCCAATGGAAGTTATAAATAAGAAGTATGTAGAATTTATAAGAATGTGTCCATCTTAGGAAAGTGAGAAAATATTATGGAAAAAGATAAAATAGAATTTATAAGAATGTGTCCATCTTAGGAAAGTGAGAAAATATTATGGAAAAAGATAAAATAGAAAAATTTGAAAAATTACATATTCAAATAAAGGATATGTATAATGAGCTGAGTATCTTATCAAAAAAATCTCCTGATGGGGCAATTAACAAATTTAAGTTAAAATTCATTAACCAGTTAATTGAGGAAGCTAATCAGTTTTTGAAGGAACGATATAAACCTTTTGCCGATTTTGAAAAATTTGAAGAAGAGGATATACCTTTTAACAGTGATGTAGTAATGATTATCTCGCAATATATAAAATGTTTAGAAAGATTCAAATATGATAATGTAAAATTGCTTTCTGGGAATTGGTATTGGAATCTTTCAGATTCAAAAGATGAAGTAAAAACTGCAAGACCTTTATCGGACTTTACATTTTAGAGGGAGAAGAAATATGAAAGATGCAATTACTCAAGAAGCAGTTACTCAATATGAGTTGCTTTGCCCGTTACTTTCGGGAATATATGGGGAGTTACAAGAATTATCAAAGAAAAAGCCAGATACGCCTCTTAACAACTTTAAGGTTAAATCAATAAATAGAGTCTTAGAACCAATAAAGGAATTGTTGAAAGAGGAAAATATGTACCCGTTTTTGGATGTGCTTGATATGGATGATATGCCTACAAACAGTGATGTTGTATTAATCCTGAGCCAATATATAAAATCTATGGATATTTTTCGCGATAAGTATTATGGATACAATTCACGTTCTGGGCAATATGAATGGAGTACAAAATAACCGTAGGAGTTCTCTTTCCTTTGAATTACCGCTTAGTTTCGAGCAGGCAGTAGCCTATCGAAAGGCTAACGGACAGTATGTAAGGAAAAATCAGTGGAGGGATATCACTGTAAGGGTATTCATAGACCTTGATTAACAGTTAAATACGATAGGCGTATCATTAGAAATAGTGGTACGCTTATTTTTGTCCCTTTTTGCAGATTTGTCCTTTCACCTGCTTTCCAATATAATGAAGCTAAAGAAGTGGAGACAATATGAAGTGACCTCACAATTGTAGATTCGTGGATTTACCTGTAAAATATTATTTGAACGAATAATAGGTAACAGGGATTACCGCATACAATAGGAGGTCACATATGAATAGTATAGTTTATGTTGGGATGGATGTCCACAAGGAACAGTACACACTCTTAAATATATGGAACAGATTCGTTCAAGATATGAAGGTGAGGTTTCATTTGTCTGTGGATATGAGGCAGGATGTTTGGGTTATTCTTTGTATCATCAACTAAAAGATCATGCTGTAGATTGCAAAATATTGGCTCCAAGTACAATGGCTGTAACTAATACACATCATGTAAAAACTGATAAAAGAGATGCTGCAAATATAGCCAGATGTCTGGCATTTCATACTTATAGAGAAGTATATGTTCCAGATAATGATGACAATGATGTTAAGGAATATATTAGAATGCGTGATGACCAGAAACTGTATCTTAAAAAGGTAAAACAACAGATTCTTGCGTTTGTTTTAAGACAGGGAAAACGTTTTGAAGGCGGAAAAACTTATTGGACTATTGCACATCTGAAATGGTTAAAAACCTTAGAATTGTCAGATTTACAAAGAGAAGCTTTAGATGAATATCTTCTGACGTATGAATATTTAACAGAAAAAAACAGCAGATTTGATGAAAGAATAGAGGAACTTGCATCAGTAGAAAGATACGAAGAAAAAGTAAAACATATGAGTTGTCTTCTTGGGATTAAGACACATACTGCCCTTTCAATGATTGTCGAAGTTGGTGATTTTGAAAGATTTGAAAAAGCACCGAAATTTGCTTCGTTTTTAGGTCTTGTACCAAGTGAAGATTCCAGTGATACGAGAGTTAATCGATACAGCATAACAAAAGCTGGAAATAGCCACTTGCGAAGACTTTTAGTTGAAGCAGCCCAGAGTTATACAAGGGGAAATGTAGGACACAAATCAGTGGCATTGAAGCAAAGACAGAAAGGAAATCCACCGGAAGTAATTGCGTATGCAGATAAAGCAAATGAAAGGCTTAGACGAAGGTTTTACAAAATGACTCTAAACAAAGGAGTTAATCGAAATGTGGCAGCAACAGCAATAGCAAGAGAATTAGCGTGTTTTATCTGGGGGATGATGACAGAACATGTAAGTTAGTAGAATATTCATCTGTTTCAGTCAAGGATGCTTCGCATCGCCATTGGCGACAAGTTCCTGACAGAATCATCTGAATATTCTTAAGGGTAATCAAGCAGAAGAAACTGACTCTGTCAGATTACATCTGCAAAACAACTAATTAACACTGGATACAGAGGTAGAGCCTTGGAGCACTCTAAGGTCCGAATTATTTGCGACTCACCTCTGTTGACATTATATTTATATATTTTGATTCACGCTAGGAGACGGCAAGATTCACGGTGGACCATTGACCTGTTGGTAACCAATCCACGTATAACAGAGTGGCCAAGGCCGGGGAATGTTAGTCTGAGGTTCTACCTCTGTATTCAGTGTTAAAATTTAATGAAAGGAAAAGTTTGTGGTGATTTTTTTGAATTTACTCTTGACAAAGGCCACTTCATAACAGGTGAGATGGCCGTTTGGCCGAAAAATTATAAAAAGTTTTTTTGAAAAGAAGAATCGTCCCCCGAAATATCAGAGGACGACCATTCAAATTAGATGTAATCTTTCAGATCTGAGCGAAGCTTCTGGAGTAGCTTGTCCCTGCGGTATACAAAGGTATTACGGGAGAGCCCCATTTCATTGCCACAGTCACGCTCAGATTTTCCTTCCATAATAAGCTGGCAGATAAGACGACCTTCCGGGTCCAGCTCATTCAGTTTTGCATAGAGGGCACGGAGAAGTTCTGCATCCTCCATTAATTCAGCGATAGCTGCGGATTCATCCGGCATGTCATCAAGCCAGCTCTTTTCATTTCCTTCACCGTCGCTTACGGTGTTATCGAGAGAAAGCTGGTCGCCAGCCTTAGCATACGGACAGGTCATGCAGTCCATGTCGCATAAATAGCGCTTGCTTGCAGGGCAGACACAACGACCATGCTCCTGCTGACGCTTGCGATAGGAATTGATGTCACGATAGTAATTCGTGTAGAATTCTTTGTTAACATCCACCCAGCTCTTAGATTCCTTGATGTAGATACGGTATTGTTCACTTTGATTTTCTTTGATTGCCATAACTTTTACCTCCGTTGGCTTCATGTACGAAGCGGAGATAACCGTTATGGCTGCCAGTGTTTTTCATAAGATGGTCACCTCATGCGGATAACTCCGCTTCTTTTCGGTGACCAGCCGTTCGTAAGCTGGCACTCTATTGATAATGTTCTCTTGTTCATCAACTACGAACACACCACGTGGCCACGAAGATGGTGAATTGATGGTCAAGTCAGACCGATTAACGTCTTGTCCGAGACGAGTTTTTAATAACTGCTTTAAATATGCCAGATTTCAAAATAAAAACCTCAGACATGCCTATGTCCGTTTCTTAGGGGATAAAGAGTGGATTTATGGAACAGATAGGGATTAAAAGTTAGATTTGCAAAAGAAAAGACCGGACACATACATGTCCGGCTATCAAAAAATAAATATGAACAAGTGGTAAACTTTTTGAGAAAACTAGTAACAAATATAAGTAAATAACAAGAAACTATTTGTTTTTGCTGTCGAAAACGACTATAATATTATTGGGTAATTGTATCTATACGTAACTTCGAGAGGTGGAACATGGAAGATAAGTTGAATGATAAATGGATAAACATTGAAGAAGCTGCTGAATACCTAGGTGTCAAGCCAGTGACGCTCCGAGGATGGATACGTAATGATAAAGGAATACCGGCACATAAAATCGGAAAACAATGGAAATTTAAATGTTCTGAACTTGATGTGTGGGTTAAAAGTGGAAAAAGTGCTATCGAGTAATCGATACAGCAAAAAATGACAAGGAGATTCTGGCAATGGCAGTAAAGAAAACAGAGTTATATAGCTCCCTTTGGGCGAGCTGCGATGCGTTACGCGGAGGCATGGATGCATCACAATATAAGGATTACATACTTACACTTTTATTTATGAAGTATGTAACTGATAAATATAAAGGGCAGAAATACGGAGATTTGACTGTTTTTGATAAGGCAAATGATCCGAATCCTGATCCTGAGAAAAGAACAGGGTGTTCTTTTGATGATTTTATAGCACTTAAAAATAAGAAGAACATTGGCGAAGGTATAGATAAGATTATAGCTCGTCTAGCTGAAGTAAACGAAGGATTGAAGGGCGTTATTGATATTGCTCATTTTAATGATGAAGCAAAAATTGGTAAGGATAAAGAAATGGTTGATAAGCTTACTAAGCTTATTGCGATTTTTCAGCGTCCTGAACTTGATTTTTCAAAAAATAAAGCAGAAGGCGACGATATTATTGGTGACGCTTACGAATATTTGATGCGTAACTTTGCGTCTGAAAGTGGAAAGAGTAAGGGACAATTCTACACTCCAGCAGAGGTGTCTCGAATTCTTGCAAAAATTATTGGTATCGATAAGTGTACCGACCATGATGCAACCGTATGTGACCCGGCTTGTGGAAGTGGTTCTTTGTTAATCAGAGCATTAGCAGAAGCTCCTTTTGAAATTTCAGGTTATGGTCAGGAAAAAGATGGTTCTACAGCCGGTTTGGCAAAGATGAATGCGGTTCTTCATAACAAAGCTACAATTAGAATTATGGCAGGAAACACATTCTCAGATCCTCAGTTTATAAAAGCTGATAACCCTTCAGAACTTGAACGATTTGATTACATCGTGGCAAATCCTCCATTTTCTCTTAAAAACTGGTCTGATGGGTTAAAAGAGTTTGGTAGATTCTCTGGTTATGGGGATAGACCACCTGAAAAGAATGGTGATTACGCCTGGTTAATGCACATTTTGAAGACCCTGAAGTCTACTGGTAAAGCAGCAGTAATTCTTCCACATGGAGTATTGTTTAGAGGAAATGCTGAAGCAACTATCAGGCGGACAATTGTTGATAAAGGTTGGATTAAAGGAATTATCAGCTTGCCTCCGAACTTATTTTACGGAACAGGTATTCCGGCTTGCATTCTCGTAATTGATAAAGAAGGTGCGGAAAACCGAGCTGGTATCTTTATGATTGATGCAGGCAAGAGCTATGTAAAGGATGGAAGTAAGAACAGACTCCGTGAACAGGATATTTATCGTATTGTAACTACTTTTAATGAGCAGATTACAACAGATCCTAAATACGCTTGTTTTGTACCAAACAAAGAGATTAAGGAAAAGAATGGATACAATCTGAATATTTCTCGCTATATCGATTCTTCTGACCCAGAAGATATTCAAAGCATATATGCGCATATTCATGGTGGTATACCGGCAGCGGATATTGATGCATTGGAACGTTTCTGGACTGCATTCCCAACTCTTAAGAATGAACTTCTTGGAGTGTTTAGCGAAGGTTATTATAAACTGAATGTAAAAGAAGATGTGATTCGGCAGATAACATATTCTAACGCAGAATTTGCGGCTTATGGAGAAATGATTGATGAAGCATTCTCAAATTGGAAGTCTTACGCAGATTCAAAACTTAGGGATCTGACGACTGGTGTGTCTGCAAAAGAACTGATTGTTGAATTAGCGCAAGCTATATTGAAAGAGTTTGAGGATCTTTCGCTTATTAATAAATATGATGTATATCAGGTACTTCTTGTTTATTGGAATGAAGTACTTAGCGATGATGTTTCTATGATCATCTCCGACGAAGTTGGTTATGGTGTTGCAAGAGAAACAGAAAACATCATGAAAGAAACAAAGAAAAAAGATGAAGATGGAAATCCGGAACTGAAAGTTGCAGGATGGGAAGGAAAACTTATACCCAAAGAGCTTATTATTTCCGAACTACTCCCTGAAGAGAAAAAAGCAATGGACGCCCTTGTAGAATTTGTCGCAGAAACAGACTCTCGCCTTACCTCTTTAATTGAAGAATCTGCAGAGGATTCCGTTTTGTCTGATGTGGCTGAAGGTGGAAAAGTAAAGAGCAAAGATATCCAAGAAAAGATGGATGAAATCATGAGCCATATTCATACTCCACTGATTGATGGACTTGTTAAATTGCAGGGCATGCTTCCTATGAAGAAGAAGGAGTATGTGGATTACATTAGTAACAATATTATTCTAGAAGTGGCTTATACAGAAAAAGGTACTGTGACAAAGACATCCGTTGCATATGCACTGGCAATGGCACGGGCAGAAGCACCAGTGCCGGAAGCATATGCAGACGATTATGCAGAACTTAAAGCTGCTTATGATCTTGCTAAGAAATCAGAGGATTCAACAAAACTTATCAAGGAGATGGATAAAGAACTTGATGAGAAGGCTCGTGAGCGATATGCAATTTTAACAGATGATGAAATCATGGATTTACTGGTAAACAAAAAGTGGTATTACGCCATCGGTACAGGTATTAATGATTTGTATGCAGCTATTTCTCATCAGCTCGCAGATCGAATTATTGAACTGTCTAAACGTTATGAAAATACGCTTCCTGACCTTATGAAGCAGACTGCTGATTATGAGGCAAAAGTAAAGAGCCATCTGGAAAGGATGGGCCTCAAATGGTAAGAGAATTAAAGCACACAGAGATTGGCGATATTCCAGTAGACTGGGAACTTCAAACATTTGACGAAACATTTAGAGTGTTATCTAATAATACTCTGTCACGCGAAAATTTAAATAATCGCGGTGGAGCTGTAAGAAATATTCACTATGGCGATATTTTGACAAAATTTCCAGAAGTATTGAATTGTAAAGAAGAAATTCCATACGTAAATGATTTATCACTGTTATCTTCATCGACTCAATTACTTCAGGATGGTGACATTGTTATTGCAGATACGGCGGAGGACGAAACTGTTGGAAAAGTTACAGAGGTACAGAATCTCGGTGATAGCAAGCTTGTTGCAGGACTTCATACTATTCCGTGTAGAGTGAAAAAAGGTGATTTTGCTCCGGGGTGGTTAGGATATTACATGAATTCCAATTTATTTCACAATCAAATATTGCCATATATAACAGGTATAAAAGTGTCATCAATATCAAAAGGCGCTATTTCAGAGACATTGATATTGGTACCGCCATTTGATGAACAGGAGAAAATAGTACAATCATTAAATGAAGTGCAGTTATTAATGACAGCAGAAACAAAAGTTGTAAATAAGATGAAGTTTGTTAAAAATGGATGTTTATCAAAAATGTTTCCACAAAAGGATGCCGCAGTTCCAGAAATGCGTTTGCCAGGATTTACTGACGCTTGGGAACAGCGTAAGCTCGGAGAGGTTTGTGAGATTAAAGACAGTGCAAGAATTCCCAATTCTGAATGGTCAGAATCAGGAGTTCCATATATTAGAGCCAGTGATGTTACAAACGAGAATACAGATGGTGTGCTATTTATCTCCCAAGAACGATATGAGTTTTATAAAAATCGAACAGGTGCACCAACCAAGGATGATGTTCTTTTTAACGGCGGAGGTGAGATTGGAAAAAGTCTTTTAATTACTGATAAAAAGCCAATTTATGTACAAGGCGGAGCTGTTTTATATGCACGAACATCTAAATCAAGGGAGTTAGTAGGACAATATTTGAAAACATATTTTGAAACAACTAATGCCAAGTCTTATGTTGATACTGCTTCGGCTGGCGGAACTATGAGGCATTTTACCTTGAAGCCGTCACAGATGATGCGGATTTTAATGCCATCAGTAGAAGAACAAGAAAAAATAGGAGAGTATTTTGCCAACCTCGACCACCTCATCACTCTTCATCAGCGTAAGTGTGATAAATATTCGAGCATTAAAAAAGGTATGATGAGCGACTTGCTTACAGGAAAAATACGATTAGTTTAAGGAGGAATGTACGCATGAGTATTGGCGACACTGAAAGAGCTACCCAAGATCGTGTAGTTAGCTTCTTTAAGGATAGAGATATCCTTGATTATGAATATTTAGGCAATTTAAAAGACGCCGCAAATAAGAACATCCGTGAAGACCGTCTTCGTGCGTACTTACGCCTTAGCGGATACAGCCAGAAGTTAATTGACGGTGCTGTTTCTGAACTAGTAAAAGCAGCAGATGATATGACACATGGTTTGTATGATGCAAATCATAAAGTCTATTCCCTTTTGAAATACGGTGCAAAGGTAAAGGAAACAGCCGACGGAGCACCGAAGACAGTTTACTTTATGGATATTGAAGCACCTACTAATAACGATTTTGCGATTGCGGAGGAAGTTACAGTAGTTGACCGTCAGGAAAAGAGACCAGACATCGTAATTTATGTGAATGGTATTGCGATGGCTGTCATTGAATTGAAGAAAAGTAGTGTCTCTGTTTCTAATGGTATTCGTCAAAATCTGACAAACCAGAAAGATGGATTCATTGCGCCATTCTTTACGACGATGCAATTCTGTATGGCCGGTAATGAAATAGAGGGTCTTCGCTATGGAACAATACTGACCGGTGAAAAATATTATATGGAATGGAAGCCGGATGGATTTCATGAAAATGAAGATGAGCGTGATCCGGAAGATGCACGCATAATGGACTATTGCGACCATATTGATAATCTGCTCTTACAGCAACTTTACCAGATGTTTGATAAAAAATGTTTTATTGACCTTATTGAAAACTTTGTTGTGTATGACAAAGGAATCAAAAAGGTATGTCGATACAATCAGTTTTATGGCATCAAGCGTACGCAGAACAGATTGGCAAAGCAATGTGGCGGCATTATTTGGCATACTCAGGGTAGTGGTAAAACACTTACTATGGTTTGGCTTTCAAAATGGATTCTTGCGAATTGTCAAGAAGAAAATCCTCGCGTGCTTATTGTAACAGACAGGGATGAGCTGGATGAACAGATTGAAAAGACTTATATCGGCGTCGATGAAAAAATCACCAGAACCAAGAGTTGTGATGACTTGCTTCAAAAATTGAATTCTTATGATGATTCACTGTTGTGTTCATTGGTGCATAAGTTTGGCCGTCGTGGTGGCGAAGCTACAGAATCCGATTACGACAAGTATATTGATGAGTTAAAAAAAGCGCTTCCTGCCGATTTTAAGGCAAAGGGTAAAATCTTTGTATTTGTTGATGAGTGTCACAGAACTCAGTCTGGTAAATTACATGCAGCAATGCAGGCAATTATGCCGGAAGCAATCTTTATTGGTTTCACAGGTACACCGTTATTAAAGAAAGATAAGAAAACAAGTATCGAAGTTTTCGGAACATACATCCACAGCTACAAATACAATGAAGCGGTTAGAGATGGTGTTGTACTTGATTTAAGATACGAATATAGAGATATTCCACAGGATATTACAGTCCATGACAGGATTGACCAGTGGTTTGATGTAAAGACTCGTACGCTTTCAAGCAGAGCAAAGGCAAAGTTGAAAGAAAAATGGGCAAGCATGCAGAAGATTTATAGTTCACGTTCAAGACTTGAGCGTGTTGCTTGGGACATCATTCAGGATTTTGATTTGAAACCTCGTTTGATGGATGGTAATGGAAATGCAATTCTTGTAGCGGATTCTATCTATTCAGCATGCAAATATTATGAAATTTTCCAGCAGCGTGGGTTTAAAAAATGTGCAATCATTTCATCATATACACCACAGGCAGGAGACCTCAGAACAGATACCGTAAGTGCAGATGAGGAAACAGAGACTTTTGAAAAATATGAGATTTATCTTCGCATGTTAGGACTTGATCCTGACAATCTTCCGGAGAAAGTTTCTATTCAGAAGAAAGTGGAGGAATTTGAGAAAGAGGCAAAGGAAAAGTTTATCAATGAGCCTGCGAATATGAAGCTACTTATTGTAGTTGATAAGCTTCTCACAGGATTTGATGCACCTCCTTGTACATATCTTTACATTGATAAGAGTATGCAAGACCACGGTTTATTCCAAGCTATCTGTCGTGTAAATAGATTAGATGGTGATACCAAGGAATTTGGTTATATTGTGGATTACAAGCAGCTTTTTGGAAATTTGAAAAATGCTATGGATAAGTACACATCTGGAGCATTTGAGAACTATGCCCCTGAAGATGTAGATGGACTTCTTAAAGACAGAGCTGCCGAATCAATTAAACATTTCAAAGAGATTTACGAGGAATTGGAAGAACTCTGTGAAGGCGTTGAAGCACCAAGAGAAGATCTGCAGTATTTGCATTATTTCTGTGGAGTTTCCGGTATGAGCGAAGACATGGATGAAATCTATGCTCGCCTTAGAGAAAAATTATATAAGCTTGTTAGTAGTTTAGTTCGTGCATTTGCAGAAGCTAAACAATACATGGTTGACGAATGCACGGCAGCGGAAATGAATGATTATGAGAATAAAGTTCATTTTTATATTGAACTTAAACAGACTATTGGAAACAAGAGCGGCGACTTCTTAGATTTTAAGGCATATGAACCGGATATGCGCAAACTTATTGATAATTACATTATGGCTTCTGATAGTATCAAAATTGGTGAATTTGATGACCTAACACTTCTCGATTTCGTAATGGATCAAGGTGAGACGATGACCGGAGAAGATACGCCTTCTGGTCAGAAAGAAGGTGCGGCCGAAGCAATTGAAAACAATATCCGTCGTAAAATGGTAGAAAAGGTAACTGTAAATCCAAAATACTATGAAAAGATGTCAGCGATTTTGGATAAACTGATTCAAGATAGACAGAAGGGCGTTTTGTCCTATAAGGAACTTCTTGATGAATATATTAAACTCGCAAAGAATGTTGACCATCCGGAAGAAAATGAAGACTATCCTGAAAGTGTGAGACATAGTAAAGCCATGCAAGCATTATATGATAATGTTGGCGGAGATGAAGCGTTGGCTATTGAACTTCATAAAGCTGTTATGGATAGTAAGATGAGTGGTTTTCGTGGGGATTCAATCAAAGAAAGAAGAATCAAGAGAGCGTTGTTTGCAATTCTCAATGATGATACAGAGGTTGAACATCTGTACAAGATTATTGAGAAGCAGGAGGAATATTAATAGATGAGAATTGTGATTTCGGGCATACCGATTGATATTCAAAAAAAGAATATTAAGAACATGCACCTTCAGATAAAACCGCCTGATGGACATGTTGTTGTTTCGGCACCATTATCAATGGATGATAAGGCAATCGAGGTGTATGCTCGAACCAATCTCAGTTGGATAAAAAAACAAATTGAGAAGTTCCAGCAGCAACCAAGAAGTGCTAAGCGACAGTATGTTAGCGGTGAAACTATGTACATCTGGGGGAAACAGTATTACTTATCCTTTGTACCAGATGCTCAAAAGAACAGCTTTGAAATTCAAGGAGATAAAGTGATTCTCTCAATGAGAGAAGATAGTACGGTTAAGCAACGAGAAAACTATGTGCGTGAGCAGTATCGTAGCTTACTAAAAGTTGAGATAGAAAGACTTCTTCCTAAATGGGAACAAATTACTGCGCTTCACTGTGAGTCATGGCAAACAAAATATATGGTTACGCGTTGGGGAACCTGTAACACTGAAAAAAAGAAGCTGTGGTTTAATCTGCAGTTGGCCCAAAAACCTATTGAATGTTTAGAATATGTTATTTTACATGAATTGATTCATTTGAGGGAACGTACGCATAATTCTACATTCATTGCATATATGGACATGTATATGAAAAACTGGAGAGCAGTACGAAAAGAATTGAATGATTCAAGACTAGACTATTATGATGCTCAGGATGAAAGTCCTTTACAAAAATTAATCGACCAAAGAAGATATGATGAGATAAAAGACGCTGTTCTTGATTATATGACGGAAAAAGTGAAAGAGAATAAAGCTACACTATCAGATATTGAAATCCAAAATGTAATCCATATTGAACAAGTGGATGATGGTGCGATTAGTTTTTCTGTAATCGTAAGTTGTGATATCGAACATTCCATATCTTCAACTGGTAGAGTTTCGTTTACTGAAAAATGGCTTGATGTAAAGTGTAACGTTCTTTTAGGTGTGGAATTAACAGATTTTGAAATTATAAATATTAATGAATGTGAGCAACAGGAAGATTCAGATAATGACAAGTATTCTGGTGAATTAGTACCGATTATTTCCAGAGATGCTTTTGAAAATGAAGCTACAAAATTTTTGGAGAAATATTATCCTTTGGCTTTACAGGAACCGGTACCTGTTCCTATTAGAAAGATTGCAGAGGATATGGGCCTTTTGATTATAGAAGATTCGTTACTTTCATCAGAACTTGATATTTTTGGTTTGGTTGTTTTTGAAGACGGAAATATTAAGGATAAAACAAGAATATCGTTATCAGAAATGCCAAACGTGGAACAGTTTTGATAGACCCTCGTGTTTATTATGAGCGAACCTTAGGTACTGTGAACTTTACCATTGCGCATGAGTGCTTCCATTGGTATAGGCATCAACCGTATCATGCTTTGATGAAGATGCTTGGAGCAAATGATGAATTAGGGAAAATAATACAGTGTTCTATAGGTAGCAATGCAAAAGATTCAGAAAAGTGGAAGGCTGTAGATTGGATGGAGTGGCAAGCTAACGGTGTTGCTCCACATATCTTGATGCCAACCAATACAGCAAAAATAAAAATTTCAGAACTCATAGAAAAGTATCATATCCATTTTGAAGGTACTGATGGTTATCAAATCGAGAAAATGATTTCAGAATTAGCTGATTTCTACGGATTATCAAAACAGGCAGTTAAGATGCGCATAAGAGAAATGGGGTATGCAAAAGTTGATGGTGCATTTACATATGTTAATGGACAATATGTTACTCCATTTTCATTTGATGCCTCAGCCTTGACGGATAATCAATCATTCACAATATCATCAGCTGATTTATTTAAGGCGTATTGTTTAAATAAAGACTTTAGAAAAGCCATTGATACAGGAAAGTTTGTTTATGTTGAGGGCCATGTTTGCCTTGGTGATGAGAAGTATATCATACATTCAGATGGGCGAGTAAAACTTACACAGTATGCTTTATCTCACATGGATGAATGTTGTCTTGCTTTTGATAAGGGATATAGTTATCAGTCGAAGTATCAGGGACAAAAATACTATACCCAAATGATGTACAAGACACCGAGTCAGGTGGCAGCACAAGAATACTCATTTGAGATGAATGCTCACAACAGAACATTGTTATCTCAAATTCAGAGAGCAAGTCGAAGTGCTGATGCAATGAGATTGTATCCAGGAGCCTTCTCTGAAACATTGGTACAGCTTATGAAAGAGAAAAAGCTTTCTAATAAGAAATTAGCAGACGCCTCATTGGTGGGCGAACGTACAATACAGAGATTAAGAAATGAAGAAGAATATCCCACAACAATTCAAACGGTTTTGGGATTGTGTTACGGATTGCAGCTTTCAGTGCCTGAAGCAGAAATGTTAGTTGGGAAAACCGATTTCAATATAAAGCCAACTAATCCACAAAATAATGCTTATAGATGCGTATTAAGCTCATGTGCCGAGAATAGCATATATGAGATTAATGAGATGTTGGAATCTTGTGGATTTGAGCCACTTGGTAGTTCAAAATTGGGATAATGCATAAGGAGGTACTTTATTAAATGCAATACGATTGGATAGATTTTTACACGGAGTTTGCTACTAAGCTTCTTCCTTTCAAAACTGATAGAAAGACTCTTATTCAGAAAATGTATGCGGTGTATGACACTGTTGGAATTAGTGTTCCGAAACTTGAAAGTGGTGATGAGATTATTGATATTGATCCGTTCACCATCTTTGGCACATTCAACAAGGGAATAACAAATGCTAATAGAATTGCTATTCTTAACGGGATAGCGTCAGAGTTTGGAATTGCTGCAACTGTGCCGAGCAATTTTGATGGAATTCCGGTTCTTAATAATCTAAAGGCAACGTTTTATGGATTTAAGGATGATAGAAAAGCAAATGATATTGATAACTTGTGGAGTTTGTTTGAGGTAGCTCTTGCATTGGCTGACAATGACACAGAGGATAACCGTCAGAAATTCTCCGAGGCTTATGACAAGGTACATGATCAGCTTTGCATTCGCTGGAATATTACGATGGGCCTTTATTGGATTCGTCCTTATACATTTATCAACTTGGATTCCAGAAACCGCTGGTTTATAGCAGATGTCCAGAATATGTCTGGCGAGTTTGTTGTCGCAGCCGAGAAGAAGCTTAAGAAAGTGCCGTATGCTGCAGATTATCTTGAAATAAAGGATTTGTGTAAGAAAGCTCTGGATGCAGGTGAATATAAATACAAGAACTTTCCTGATTTATCCTATACGGCCTGGGTGATCTCTGAGCAAGTCAATCAGGAAAAGGCTGCTGAAAAAGGTAAAAAGACTTCGAAAGCAGAATTTCTTAAGTGGTTTATGCCATTGCTACAGGCGTTACGCGATTTAGGAGGATCTGCGACACCGGTAGAAGCGAGAAAGAAAATTATAGAAAACGAGCATTTGTCGGATGAGATAGTAAGCGAAACCAGAGGGAAAACGAAGGTTAACAAATTTGAAAATGAAGTTGCTTTCGCCAGAAACTATCTCGTTGGAGCGGGATACATTGATAAAAGCGTAAGAGGTGTGTGGACACTTACTGAAGCAGGCAAGTCAGTGGAATTAACAGCGGAGATGGCATCGGATATTTTCAAAAAAGGTGTCTCTGATGCAAAGAGTAAGAAAACGAATGATAGCGATGCTCTTGCAGATAGTGATGTCGATACAGTTCATTACTGGATTTATGCTCCAGGACAAAACGCTGATAAATGGGAAGAGTGTTATAAGAACGGTTATATGCTTCTGGGCTGGGGCGAGATTGGAGATCTTGGAGTATTCAGCTCTAAGGATGAAATGAAACAGCAGATGAAGAAAGAATACGGTGATAGCAGTTCCTATAAGAATTCAGCTCATGCTACTTGGCAGTTTGTACATGATATTAAGATTGGCGACGTGGTATACGTTAAAAAAGGCAATAATGGAATTCTTGGCAAAGGAATTGTTGAGTCTGATTATGAATATGATGCAGATCGCACAGATGAATATTCCAATGTTAGAAAAGTAAATTGGACGAACAAGGGCGATTGGACAATTAATCATCAGTCCCCTCAGAAGACTTTGACCGATATTACGCCATATAGTGACTTCGTACAAGAAATTAAGGCTTTGTTTGAGGAAGACGATATTACAGATGATGAGCAGGAAATTGCCTATCCGGAGTACACAGCAGAAAATTTCCTGGATGATGTGTACATGTCTGAAGATAATTATACCAGATTAGTTGGCTTGCTTAGAAATAAGAAAAATATTATCTTGCAGGGTGCACCAGGAGTAGGAAAAACATATGCTGCTAAGCGCTTGGCCTATTCTATGATGGGGGTAAAAGATGTAGAGCGTGTCATGATGGTACAGTTCCATCAGAGTTATTCCTATGAAGATTTTATTATGGGCTTTCGTCCATCTGCTACAGGATTTGAACTGAAGAAGGGGGCATTCTACAATTTCTGCAAGAAGGCCGAGGTAGATAGTGATAATGAGTATTTCTTTATCATAGATGAAATCAATCGCGGCAATCTGAGTAAGATCTTTGGCGAGCTGTTTATGCTGATTGAAAATGATAAGCGAGGAAATGCGCTACAGCTTCTGTATTCGGATGAAAAGTTTGCAGTGCCGAAGAATGTCTATATTATTGGCATGATGAATACTGCAGACAGAAGCCTGGCTATGCTGGATTATGCACTTCGTAGAAGGTTTGCTTTCTTTGATATTAAGCCGGGTTTTGAGACTCCGGGGTTCCGTGAGTACCGCATGGCATTAGATAATGAGAAGTTCAACAAACTGATCAGTTGCGTCGAGAGTTTGAATAGAGAGATTTCCGTCGATGAATCTCTGGGCGAAGGGTTCTGTATTGGTCACAGCTACTTCTGTAATTTACAGCCTGATACAATTGACGATAGTTGGCTTTATGGTGTTGTGGAATATGAGCTGATACCTTTATTGAAAGAATACTGGTTTGATGAACCTATGAAGGTGAAAGATTGGAGCGAAAATCTAAGGAGTACGATTAAGTGATACCGATTCAAAACATCTATTATATGCTGTCCTATGCATTTCAGGTATTGAATGAGCAAGGTTATAAGAATATAGCCACAGAACAATTTAATAATACTGGCGAGCTGATGGCGGCTATCTTAGAAAAAGGTATCGCGATTCAGATAAAGCGAGGACTTGGTAAAGAATATATTCCGCAGACGGAGGCACTCTCTTCTCTGCGAGGAAAGATTGATATTGCAGAGTCCATCAAGACACAGTCAATGTTACGGAAACAGCTAATCTGTACATACGATGAGTTTTCAGTTAACAGCATCATGAATCGGATCATCAAATCTACAGTTGAACTTCTCCTTCGTTCGAATATATCGAAACAGCGCAAGAAAAATCTTAGAAAGTTAATGGTGTATTTCAGCGAGGTGGATTTTATTGATTTGTATACGGTAAATTGGAATGTTCAGTACAATCGAAATAACCAGACTTATCGTATGCTAATTTCGATATGCTACCTGGTAGTAAAGGGTCTATTGCAAACACAATCGAATGGGCATACCAAGTTGATGGACTTTCTAGACGAGCAGCGAATGTGTCGATTGTATGAGAAGTTTATCCTGGAATATTATAGGAGAGAGTTTAAAAATCAGATTACCGCAAATGCATCACAGATTCCTTGGCAGCTGGACAATGAAGAAAACTCTTTGTTGCCTGTGATGCAAAGTGACATTATGCTCCAAAGTGGTGAGAAGGTTCTTATTATCGACGCAAAGTACTATGAGCACAGCACACAGGTGCAGTTTGACAAGCATACACTTCATTCAGGCAATCTTTATCAGATTTTTACTTATGTGAAAAACAAGGAATATGAACTGAGAGAGAAGGACCACACGGTTTCGGGAATGCTTTTGTATGCCAAGACTGATGAAGCGATATATCCGAATAATGTGTATCAGATGAGTGGAAACCAGATTACTGTCAGGACTCTGGATTTGAATTTATCATTTGATGAAATAGCAGGACAGCTAAATACAATAGCAAAAACGCATTTCGATTTATAAAGGAGGCCTCTTATTTGAAAAAGAAAAAAGATGAAATAACCATCCGTTCCAGCGCAGCAGAATACTTGACTTATGTTGCATCTGTCGGCGATCAGCAGGACAGTATTGAGATGCGCTATGAGGATGAGAATATATGGCTGACACAGAAGATGATGGCCACACTATATGATGTAGATGTTCGTACAATCAATGAGCATATTAAGAAGATTTATTCCGACTCAGAGCTTGAGGAAGACGCAACTATCCGGAATTTCCGGATAGTTCAAACCGAAGGTTCACGCCAGGTCACTCGTGATACGAAACATTATAATCTTCAAATGATTATTGCTGTTGGATTCAAGGTAAACAATGAGCGAGCAGTGCAATTTCGTAAGTGGGCAAATGGCATCGTAAAAGACTACACCATCAAAGGCTGGGTCATGGATGACGAGCGTCTGAAAAACGGTGGTTCCGTGCTCACAACAGAATATTTTGATCGTTTGCTTGAGCAGATTCGTGAGATCCGTTTATCTGAGCGTAGATTCTATCAGAAGATAACGGACATCTATGCTACAGCTCTTGATTACGACCGCACAGCAAAAACAACAAAGCGGTTCTTTGCAAAAGTGCAGAACAAGATGCACTATGCAGTTCACGGACATACAGCAGCGGAGTTGATTTATGAACGTGCAGATGCAGATAAGCCACACATGGGATTAACCACTTGGGCAGGAGCACCGGAAGGTAAGATAGTAAAAAGTGATGTGAGCGTTGCGAAGAATTATTTGAGCGAGCAGGAAATGCGTTCACTGGAGCGTATTGTATCTGCTTATCTGGATTTAGCAGAGGACCGTGCAGAGCGTCACATTCCGATGACAATGGAGGACTGGGCAAAGCGTCTGGATTTATTCCTGATGGCTGATGACAGAGAGGTTCTTCAGGATGCAGGCAAAATTACTGCTGAGACTGCCAAAGGC
>NZ_QTZH01000042.1:0-23318 GCF_003462585.1 Ruminococcus sp. OM04-4AA
TCATATTCTTTTACACTAATTTCTTTTTCTCCATTCATCACAATATACTCATTTAACAATTTATCAACTGCTTTCTGTCCCAAAGAAGAATCTTTAGAATTCATATACATTGTGTATCGGATAATTTCGTTTTCATATTTATAAAATAATGTTGCCTTTCTTTGATCTCCATCTACTGCATACCTTGTTAATACCATGCCTTTTGGTTTATGTTCGAGTTTCACCAAAGATACTCCCATTACTTTTGTAATTTCTTTATCAGCCTTCAACTCATCACCATCCTCTGTTTCCTTCGTCTCCATATCCTCAACATTGATAATATTAGAGTTCTCATCCCCATTATCTCGTTCCCACAGAACTTTCCAATACGACTTACTCCCCACGCTGGTCATCACACTTCCGCACACCAAAATCAGCACTGCTGCCAGTGCTCCGATTACAAGCTTGCTTTTCTTCTTTTTGCGGATGACTTTTTTATGCCTTTTGTCGTATTCGTAATCCTGAATCTTATTGAAAAGCTCTTTTTCCATCTCATCGGACACTTTAATGTCATCCAGAGATCTATCCTCTCGGACTTTCTTTTCAATCTGTTCAGCTTCTTTTTTCATTTCATTTTCCAATGATAATTTTTTCAGTTTTTTCATTTTCTTCACCTTATTCTCTCCAGTTTGTGTGTCCCGTTTTTCTTGACATTTTTTCAAATAAGGGTAATATGATGCTATAAGGCTAGTGTTCTCAATTTACTTCGAACAGTAGCACTCTACACTAAATCTGGAGGTTAATTTATGAAGCGAATTATATTGACCGGCGGCGGTACTGCCGGACATGTCACTCCGAATATAGCCCTGATTCCAAAGCTTAGAGAATTAGGCTATGATATTCAATACATAGGTTCTTACAATGGAATTGAAAAGGAACTGATTGAACCTTTTGGAATTCCATATCATGGAATTTCTTCTGGAAAGCTGCGCCGTTATTTCAGTCTGCAGAATTTCACAGATCCATTCCGTGTGATCAAAGGCTTTGGTGAAGCCCGTAAGTTAATCAAAAGCTTAAAGCCTGATGTTATTTTTTCTAAAGGCGGCTTTGTTTCGGTTCCAGTTGTTCTTGCTGGAAAGCGATGCAAAGTTCCGGTCATTATTCATGAGTCTGATATGACACCTGGCCTGGCAAATAAACTTGCAATTCCATCTGCTGTCAAAGTCTGCTGTAACTTCCCGGAGACGTTAGATGCTCTTCCGGAAGGAAAAGCTGTTCTTACCGGTTCTCCGATTCGTCAGGAACTTCTTACTGGTGATAAGGATGCCGCCAGAAAGATGTGTGGCTTTACAGATGAAAAACCTGTCATTCTCGTAATCGGCGGAAGTCTTGGTGCTGTAGCTGTCAACGAGGCTGTACGTGCTGCCCTTCCTGAACTGCTGAAACAGTTCCAGATCATCCATCTCTGCGGAAAAGGAAAGGTTGATGATTCTCTGAAAGAAATCAAAGGCTACTGCCAGTTTGAATATATCAAAAACGAACTGCGTGATCTCTTTGCTCTTGCAGATGTTGTTATCTCACGTGCCGGTGCGAATGCAATCTGTGAACTGCTTGCTCTTAGAAAACCGAATCTTCTGATTCCGCTTTCTGCCCGTGCAAGTCGTGGCGATCAGATTCTTAACGCACACTCTTTCGAGCGTCAGGGATTCAGTCTTGTAATCGAGGAAGAACAGCTTACGAATGCAACGCTTTTGGATGCAGTTCATAACCTGTACGAAAACCGTGAGCAGTTCATAAATGCAATGCACAATTCTGGGCAACAGGATCCAATTGCTACTATTATCGGCCTCATTGAGGAAGCTGCCACAAAATAATGTAGTTCATCTACTGGCAACCGTCTTCATAAAACTACAGTATTCAAAAAGATACCGGGAAACTATCGGCACCACTGTTCCTTATACACTTTTTCTTTGTACATTGAACAGTAAACATTTGGTTTTGCTCTTAGTCTTCCCGGTTCATTTCTTCGTACTCCGTTCCGTACTTTTTCTTAATCCATTTCTTTGCTCTGTGCAGAAGGCTATGAAGCACTTCAAGTCGAATGCCCATTAATTCTGCTGCTTTTGCCTGAGGCATCTCCATGTAATATACAAGGACAATAGCATCGTACCATCTTTCATTCTTTTCCATCAAATTGGTGAAAATCTTTTCATGAAGCTCTAACCTTTGTTTCTGAAGCTCATCTTCCAGAAACTGTTCCTCTGCACTTTTTACCTGTGCTTCATATTTCTCGGTATCCTCTTCACTGTCCCAATTCTCATCAATCTCGAAAATCTCCCGGCTATGCTTTTTCTTGTAATTTAATGCCGCATTTTTTGCCGTTGTAAACAGCCATGAAGAAATATTTTTCTTCTTCATGCTGTCATATCCCATATACAGTTTCAGAAAAGTGTCTTGAGTAATATCTTCCGCTGCACTATAACTGCCTGAATAAGTGTATGCCGCTTTTAGAATGAGATTTTTTATATTGTTCATAAATCTCATTGAATTCGCGATTTTCCGTTAACATATCTTCTCCAGTACTACTTTAATTTTTCAAGTATTTCTTTCTTATCTTCTTCTGTAAGTTCTCCCATATGCCATCCGAGACCTACATTGTCATTCTTATATCTTGGGATTAAGTGCATATGGAAATGGAATACCGTCTGTCCAGCTGCCTCTTCGTTGTTCTGAACGATATTATAACCATCACATCCAAGTACATCCGTCATCTTTGTAATCATCTTTTTCGCCAGACAGATTGCTTTTGAAGCTGTTACCTCGTCAATATCATACAGATTGCGGTAATGATTCTTCGGAAGGATCAGCGCATGTCCTTTTGATGCCGGTCCAAGATCCAGAATTACTCTGAACTCCTCATCCTCATATAATGTTGCTGATGGAATCTCTCCATTTGCTATTTTACAGAAAATACAATTATCATCTCTCATGATCTTTCCTCTTTCCATTTTATTTTATCTGTAGTATAGACCATTTTTCAGAAAAAGAGAATACATTTTTCAGACACCAGGTCGAAAAAGGTCGAAAATAGTCGAATGATTTTTATTGAATGCTGTTTTCGGTGGTGCTACACTCTTACCGAACTCAAGAAAATCTAACTATTAGGAGTAAGTATTATGTTAACAAATATCGATCTTGAAAAAATGAACCACCTGATGGAAACAAACAAAGATGCAAAAGAGATTATCACCCAGCTTCTGAAGAACCATGATGCTGCTGTTGCTACAATTGCGCATGAGATCCGCAACCCTATGACGGTTCTTTATTCTTCTATGCAATTAATGAGCTCTCTTTATGCTGAAACTGCCAAAGGTTCCTGTGTCTGGGAAGAATGCATGGATGGCGCCAGACATATGTGTGATTTACTGGATGATCTGACAGAACTCAACAACGGAAACCAGTTAAACCGTGCTTCCTTTCCTCTTGGACATGTTCTTCGCAACTCTGCTGTTCTGTTCGCCATGTCTCTCAACTTTGAGAAATCAAAGATTGAGATGACTTCCAGTATTGATAAGAATATAAAAAGGTTCAATGGTGATCGCACCAAATTAGAGGAAGTCTTCTTAAACATACTTACAAATGCCAAAGACGCTCTTGCCGATTGTAAGTATGCCCCACGTCTGCAGTTTCGTGCAAAGAAACTTGACGATAAAATTCTGATTCAATGCCAAGATAACGGCTGTGGTATTCCAACGGAAATTGTTGATAAGCTTTATGAACCATTCTTTACAACAAAAGAAAACGGTACCGGCCTTGGTCTCGCAGTTTCCAAAAGAATCATTGAAGCACATAATGGAACGATCGACATTACATCTGACCATACCAATGGAACAATCGTATCGATCACACTTCCTGCGTAAACTATCAGATATCGTTAATATCAGATACCGTTAGGATCTTTTGATTTTTTCTTCGATAGGTTAGCAGCGCTGTCAGGAAACCGCAAATCAATCCGCCTACGTGAGCCAGATTATCTACGCCTGTACTGGTAAATCCAAAATAGAGACTCAGTACAACCATAATCAGTATGCCTCTTCCTGACAGCGTTCCGAGCCTTCCCCTGTTTGCAAATACAATCCAAAACAACCCTCCCATTAGTCCGAAAATTGCTCCCGATGCCCCGGCAGATACAATCTGTCTGTCGTGCATGGTATTCCAGTATAAAGACAGCAGATTACCGCCTATTCCACTGATAAAATAACAGAACAAAAATCGAATTTTACCGGCCTCTTTTTCAAAAATCGATCCAAGAGCCCACAAAAGCACCATGTTATTTAATAAATGTGAGATTCCAAAATGCAGAAAAAGACTGGTAAACAGCCGATAGTATTCCTGATTTTCTATAATATATGGTTCATACATTGCTCCATGCTGCAACATAAAATAACCATCCTCAGTCCGTCCGATCATAGTAAGAACAATAAACACTAGAATATTGATTCCTATCAACGTGATCGTCATTATTTCTTTTGGTCTCTCTTTCATTCTTCCTGACTCCCTTTTGACTTCTATGATATGTTTTTGAATCTGTGTATACTATACCACATCCCATATATCATTCATAGTCATCGGCTTCTGTTATCAGATCGTCCCATTCTCCCCATTTTCCAGACTTAAATCGTTTTGCAAATTTCTTGATCGGACCATATCTCTTTTCTTCCATCACTGCATAATTCTCTCTCGACTTGCTATAATAGCTGTTTTCCTGTACCTCAATGTTTTGATTTTCTTCCATTTCTATTCTGTCTTTTTCTCTCTTACTTTCTTCTCTGATCTTCTCTTCTTTGGACTTTTTTTTCCTGTTTTTTGCTTCTTCCTCATACTGCTGCAGTATGCTTTCCAGATCATAGGTTTCTTTTAGCGTTTCTTTGTGAAGCATGCAGGCAAGTTGAATACTCTCCAGATCCTGATAATCAACTTTCTTTACAAAATATTCCGTCAGCTCATGATAAGACACCTGCCAGGTCTTCTCATTCTCTGGGAAAAAACAGAAAAAATAGTTTTCATCCTTTTCAAAAATATATTTTTCTGAAAGCATCAGATAATTTGGTTCTAACATATAATCTTTCATTTTTTCCATAACACTGAGAAATTGTCTTGTCAGTTTTAATATCTCTTCTGCTTTGATATCTTTATTTTTATAATACGTTTCCAACGACTGTGAATGTCCTGTATGATAATAATATCTACTTGCGCCTTCCATTCCACATCCACTTACTCTCAATAATCCGGGAATCCGATTATTCTTAAGCATCCGCATCTGATAATTCTCCCGATACGGTTGTGCGCTGTCTATTATGATTTCAGACTCTGCCACTCTGCTCTGCTGATTTATCTTTTTTTCTTCCATCTGATTTTCTTCTCCCTTCACTTTTTCAGCTTTACAGAAGTCTATTTTTTCCATCTGACTTTTTCTTCTGGTTTCACCTTCGTTGCACGTTGTATCAGATGAATCTTCATTCGTCCTTTTGATGCAAAAACTTCTACCTCTATTTTCTTCCCAGATAGATCAACTCTGGTTGTTATATTTTCCAGAAAAATCAATTTTCCACTCGTCCTTTCTTGGAAAAAAGCATCCATATCTACATCTTCTATCTTTTTCCTGTCCATTTCAACTCCTGTCACAGCCGTTTCCGCTGCCGCTGCGTTTAAAATTGCCTTATCATGAAAGTAAAAAATGATCGTGATGAGCAGAAAAAATAAAATTAAGCAAAAAGGAATAAGGTAAGACATCTCTACCACTGTACTTCCTTTCACGTTTTTTTTCGTATATTTTTCAGTAAACTCCACCAATCATGCCTCCCAGATAAGCAACTGTCAGAAATGGAATAAACGGAAATGAATTTTTTCTTGTATACTTCTTTCGTGCGATCATAATCCCTCCGTAAACAGATGCAATCAGAAATGCAGCAAACAGAATCCAAAGAAGATTCCATCCACCAGATAAAATTCCAAGGATCAGAATCAATATGCTATCTCCGTAACCAAACGACTCTTGTGTGAACCAACTTAAAAAGAGAAATACTCCTCCACACAATCCGCCGGCTACCATCATCCTGAGTTCTCCTTTGCTGCATAGTACCTGACATAAAACTGTAATCGCAAGCAAAATCAAAAGACTTCTTACACTTACTTTCTTCCAACGAATATCTATCACAGACAAAATCAACAGATACATCGCTATAACAGCTTGAAAAAACATCCATAGATTTTCCCTTCCATTTTGCCCGAATACATTCATTATTTTGCACATTTAGAACATCCTCCTCTTCCTGCTACTTCGCTTTTATGAACTGCACGTATTGTTCTCTTCAGAGAACTGCAATTCAATGAGTTGTGATACCGGTTTCCATAACTGGTAATATATACACCATTCATTGCCTGTCCATAAACACATTGCTCACACTTATGGTATTTTCCTCCACCTTCATTTCTCATATTTTGTAATTCTGAGTATTGAACATATTGAATAGATAATTGAAGATAGCTGCACTGATAATCCGAATGCCACACTGTTCCTTTTTCTGTGATATAGACAATCTGTCCGTCTTCATTTTCCTTTCTATCTTTTTGATAACCATTCCATGCACTGACTTTAAACTCATCTTTCAACTTCACCGAGGACTTTTCAGTAATGGAACCGGAATCTTTATCTTGTACTCGATAACAACATTTATCTCTTCTGTTCCCGGAATCCAATAAGACTTCCAGCAACTGATCGCTGATGTACCACCATTCAGAATACTTCTCTCAATTCTTTCTTCTCCAATCAGATTCACCAGATTTGATTTTAATTGAATTGTATTCAATACAGGAAGGACAGCCGTTGACTCTGCTGCCTGTTTGGCTGCATCACTTCCTGCTGCATGGATACAGCCTCGTATACTCTGGATTTCAATTAAAAAAATCAAACTTAATACTGCAAATATGAAGAGGGGAACTGCAAATGCAGCTTCTATTGTTACACTTGCTCTTACCCCCGGTGCAGATGCCCTTTCTCTTGTTGGACTGGTATTTTTTACCTGTTTATTTGACATCGCAGCTTTTCCTTTCTAAAGTGTGTGGGTTTCCTGCAAGAGGGATTGCAGGATTCTGAGTGTACGTTTTGGGGTGTACAAAAGAAGGTCTGAAAGGGCATCTGCACCGGGGGTAATTCTGGCTTCATTCATATCCGAAATAAACCGGATATTGGTAACTTAGATTTTTATAAACGATTATCTTATTCTGTATTTCTAATTTAGTCACACATTGATCTGCCTGAAATAAAATATGTTTGGAATGGAATGACTCTTCTACACAATCTAAAGTCCGCATTGTAATTTCCGGCACTGATTTCAAAAAGAGAAACATCCTGATATAATCGGAATATCCGACTCCTTCTCCGGAATCATTCCCCCTTACACTTCCACCATCTGTCAGAAGAAGTGGCAGCTGTGACAGAGAAACAACCCATTTATCTGCACTTTTTACCAGTGGAACTTTTCTTCCATCCAAAAGACAACGAAGATCCATAACACTTTCTCCTCCTGCCCACGCAACAAGTATCATCTGTTTCAAAGCTTCTACCGCTTCAGGCATCAGTAGTAGTGCAGATATTGTCACAGCCAGCGCTTCTGCCTCTGCCACTCGTCCCATATCCTTTGCCAGACAGCCATAATTTCCCGATATTCTCAGAAGAAAAAGACGAAATAACACGGATTCCAAATTTTCTTTATCTGATCCTTTTCCTTGTAGAATATATTCCAGTTCGTATGCTAAAGCATCCGACCGGTCAGACTGCCATTCCTTCTCTCCACTCTCATCCGTTCCTTCTGATGGTTCTGAATCCTGCCGAAATGCATAGCCGAATGTTTTGAGAAGATATTCGTTGTACAGAAGTTTCTCCGTTGTCTGATCAAGTCCTTTTCTTGTTGGGAATGTCCCATATCCTTTTTTCAAAGTTCTCTTTGATGCCTGCCCCGACAAATGAACACTCTTTTCAGACACTTTTTTTCCTTTCGGAATTACAACAGAAAGAATTCCTTCTTTTTTTATCTTTTGCATAATACGAAACGGATTCTCCTCATCTGGCAGACTTGGACTTTCTTCCACGTCTTCTCCTTCCGTTTGACTGCCGGATGCATCAAGACTGTCATTCACCTGTTCCATTGCATCTGTCATTTCATCTGTTTTCTTCTCCATATCAGATTCTTCTGTCTCTGTCTGTTCCCATTTCTCTGTTGTCCCGGTAAACTTTTTTACCAGATCCATTCCATACCTTTGTTCCATATAAGCCAGCACCTGTTCTCGAAATGCCTGTCCGGATTGATCTGTCAAATACTGAATTCCCTTGATTTGATGATCTGTAGAACCCGAATTGTAATAATGCAAACGCTGGATCAGATTTTCTTCTTCATAATTTCCTGTCCTGTAACCAAGATCAATTCCAAAAACATGAAATTGTTCCATAAGTTCCTGATGATATTCTCCGAAAACGGAATAGATTGCCCGATCTGTGTCAATTCTGCTGAGATTTTTTGATCCTTGAATCACAGCAGACTCTAGAATTCCAAAGATAAATGAAAGTAACAAAGTAAATGATAAACTCAAAAATACAGTAATTTCGCCTTTTACGGACCGCATGCTATATGCCAGAGCTTTCTGATGTCACTTTCTCAAAAATCGTAGTGATCAAACTAATCAACTGTTCTTTAAAAATCAGCAGAAGCGCAATTAATATAACCAGAATTAAAACCAGTTCAATTGTTGTGATCGCAGCAACATATTTCTTATCTTTATTTTTTCTTACCAATAATTTTCTCATCTTGTATCTCCTTCTTTTCTCTCTTTTTTCTCAAATCTGAATCGTCAAAAACGCTGGAACAGTCACGATCACGAACACGACTGCCAACATAAGAAACAACGGTATCATCAACTTTGTTCCTGCCTCTTCACCAAGTTTCTTTGCCATATTTTTCCGTTCCTCAAAAGCTTCCTGCGCCTCTCTTTGTAACAGATTCATCAGTCCCCTGGTTCCTTTTCTTAAATTCTGACTTAAAAGCATTCCGAACTTTCGGTAAACCGGACTCTCGCACCTCCTTCCAAATGCCTCGTAGCATTCACTTTCCGGTCTTCCATTCTTCAGTTCATTCATTGTATATCTCATCTCTTCATACACTGTTCTTTCTCCAAGATAGTGTTTCTCTTTGTCATATTCTTTTACAATTTGGATCCAGGCTCTTCTCACTGTCATTCCTGCCCCTATATACAGACTGAATTTATTGATCAACTGCGGATAATCAAACTGCATCTGTCTGATTTCTTTCTTTCGTTGTTCTTTCTGCTTTTGTTTCTCTGCCGTAAATTGGAATACAATCATCACTCCGCCAAGTAAAAGAATTCCAAATGCTCTCATTTCCTTCACAGGCTTCCATGATAATTTTCTTCCATCTACCTGATCTGGCAATATCAAGTAATCCTTTTCCCGCTGTTCCTGATCTGCTTTTTCTACTTCCTGGGATATCTTTTTCAGAATCCCCTCCTTCTTTGACAACGGTGTGGAAAACAGGTGTGCATAAAATTCACAGGACATTTTTTCCTCATCATATCGAAGGACAGCGGTTAATTTGACGAGTGTTCCTTCTTCCGTCAGCTTCTCCTGCTTTAAAACACCTCTGCTGTTCATAACCTCATAGTTATCAAGTTCCCATGACACGCTGATTCCCGTATGTGGAATTTCCATAATAAGATTCAGGTCTGACCTGACCTCATCCAGACTTTTGTTTTCACCAAGGATCTGCGTTGGAAGTTCTTCTGCCGCCTTAGAAAGCTGTTCTCCAATCTCTTCTTTTGCATACTTCTTTTCCGAAATCTGAACCTTTATTTTCTCTTTCCACTCGCCTGTCTCCATCTGGATGTTTTCTGTCTTTTTTCCTTCTCCCTGTCCTTTTCTTTCCAAAATCCGGTTTCCATTTTCATCCTGTGCTAATTGACGATGATTATCTGTGACATACACTGCACTAAACATTACGATTGACAATAAAAGAACGATTCCGGCCTTTTTATAGATTCCATATTTTCCTTTGTCAGGCTGAAGTACTTTTTTCCACTTCTTTTTAAATCTCAATCTGTAGCAACCTCCTTCCAAACCTGTATGCTCCAAGATAAAGCACAAGACAAATGCTCATTACGATACATCCGGTCCATGTACCATACAGGACACTTAAGAATTCACCAAATGTCATCTTCATGTAGAGAATCATTATAAATGGGATTACGCTCATGATTTCAAATTCCAGCTTTTTCGCAGCCAGCATGGTCTGTATCTCACGTTCTGTATCAATCTTCTCTCCGATTGTTCTAGCCGCATCTCTGATAATCGCAATTGAATCCCCACCACTGACCTTAGCTGCTGCATAAACTGTAATAAAATTCGTCACATCCTCCTGCTTTACTTCAGCCGCAAATTCATTCAATACAGTTACAACTGACAGATTCAGATCCAGCTTCCTTACCATCTGACCATATTCTTTTCGAATCCTTGTATTCGCATCATACATTCCGATCAGATCACGATTTGTTTCCCTGATTGCATTCTCTACAGAATATCCTGCCTTAAGTGCCCCTGCCATTGTCTGGATACTATCTCTGAACTGACTTCTGAATTCCTGTTCTTTTCCGATTGCTTTCTCTTCCATCCACTCTTTCATGTATAAGAACCATAACGGGAACAACAGAATTGCCGGAAGTATTGATTCATAAAACAAATACAAAATCAGAAGAAATCTCACCGTACATTTTATGATTCCGACAGTATATTCAGACGGTGTGATATCCTGCAGCCAGGAGTTTTTCTTTATTCGTGATTTCATTTTTCTTCATAAGGCATCCCTGTATCTTTCCATTCTTCATCCCCTCCTCCTTAAATTCATAAAGAACCTTTGTCTGGATCCTTCCATCTTCATAACCTTCCACTTCTACAATCTGCAAAACCTTTCTTGTCTTATCTCGAAGTCTTCCAAGATGAATGATAATATCAAGTGCCGATGCAACTTGTCTTTGAATTGCCTGTAACGGAAGATCAATCCCCATCAGCATCATTGTTTCCAGTCTGTGTAACATATCTGTTGGATTATTGGCATGTCCTGTTGACATTGAACCACTGTGACCATTCAACATTGCTGAAGAGATCATATCTACCGTCTCTTCTCCTCTTACTTCTCCTACAACAATTCGATCCGGTCTCATACGAAGTGCTGACTTAATCAAATCTCTGATGGTTACAGCCCCTTCTCCTTCTGCATTCGGTCCGCGTGCTTCTAAGCGCACCAGATTCTGAACTCCCTGAATCTGTAACTCTGCATTATCCTCAATCGTGATCAGGCGTTCTCCTTTTGGTATATAGTTCGACAACGCATTCAGAAAAGTTGTCTTTCCTGCTCCTGTTCCGCCACTGACAAAAATATTATATTTTGCTGCTACCAGCTTTTTCAAAAAGTTAGCAGCTTCATCAGTTACGCTGCCTATACAAATCAGCTGTTCCATCGTAATTGCTTCCGATGGAAACTTTCGGATTGTAAGGATTGGTCCATTCACAGCAACCGGATTCAATACAACATTTACTCGAGATCCATCCTTCAGCCTTGCATCCACAATCGGAGAGGCCTCATTTACATAACGGTTCGATTCGCCTACAATCTGTTGAATTACATCCAGTAATCTCTCCTGAGACAAAAAACACTTCTTAGACCGGAAAATTCTTCCTTCTTTCTCATAAAAGATATGGTCGATTCCATTTACCATAATCTCTGTAATCGAATCATCTTCAAGAAGCTCCTGCAGAACATCCAGTTTACGAAAAGAGTTGAATAACTCACGCCCGATTCTGATCTTATCACTCAACGGAATATATTCTTCATCTGCTGCCTCATCCAATACTGTGCGGATCAGCTCCTGCAGTTCTTCATCATCCGTTTCCTTCGTAAGGTCAATTTGTTCCAGGATCTGTTCATACAGCTGCTCTTTTCTAATCATCCTTACGACTTCCTTTCTCCGTCCGGAAATTCCGTAATTTTACTTGCAGATGCTTCTAAAGCAACAGGATTTCTTGGCTTTCCCATTCTGCGTCTTACCGTCTTCTTAAGAATCTCGCCATATCCTGCTGATCTAAGATTCTCTTCGTACTGATTGAGTTTTGCCTTTGCTGCACCTTCCTCAATGTAAGGCGTATAAATTTTGCTGCATCTTCCCAACAGATCATACAGACCATCTACCGTATCTCCCAAATCAAGAATGATCACTTTGTAAATACTCTTCTCCAGAATCAGATCCAAAAGTTGATTCCATTCTTCTTTTGTCACTTCTCTGAAATCTTGTTCTGCCCGGATCGGTGCGATATAATCCACCCCATTCATATGGCTGATCAAAGTACTGATCTTCCATACCGGATTGATACTTTCCTGCTTCATGTAATACAGCAGATCTCCAAGATTCATTCCGGATTCTTCCGGCAGGTAATAATTTAATCCTGAATACCCTTCCAGATTCAGATACAACGTAGGAATCGATTCTGAAAGAACTCGTCCCATACGCATGGCAAACCTTGTCTTCCCGATTCGATGAACCGGTGAATAGATCCCGATCAGACCATTTACATTTGCTTTCACTGTCTGCGATCTGTCTGAAACAAGTTGGATTTGATGCGTCTGTACTTCTGAATTTTCCTGAACTTTTTCCTGAAGTAAAAGTTCCAGCATACTGCTGATACTCTGATACCGGAAGAATGGAATCTCTGTGGGACTTCTCTCGTTCGGAATCTTCTCTCCGATCAGAAGATACTTCTGTCTTGCCGGAATCTCATCCCGGTCTTCTTTTCCATACTCTTCTCCGATCAGCAGAATATTTACCTGCATACTCTTGGCTGCTATTTTCAGATTCTCAATATCATGAAATACATGAAACTGAAAATAACCGGATAATTTCTCAGATAATCTTCTGAACAGATTTTCTGAATAACTCTTTTGTGTATCACAAATCACAAAATTCTCAGCAGTTCCTCTTACTGCTCTTTGCTCAATTGTCATAATTCGAAACTTTGCTGCGATCATACAGCCTGAATAAAGAAATTGTACCGAAGGTCCAACACTTCGATGCAAAAGATACATCAGTAATTCCCCAATTCACTGATGCTACAACAGATGATTTTCTGTTGGTAAGTGAGATTATATACGGGCACTTCTGTTTTGTCCATACCAAAATTAAAAATATAATGTTTTTGTAAAAAACTCACAAAAATTGATACCATGTAATGCTATAAAGAAGACAAACCCCAGGAATTCCAAGGGTTCCGGATGTCAAAAAGGTCATCGGATTCAAACCGACATTAATTGAAGAATCTGCTGGAAGAACATATTGGTTTATTATAAAAATCAACGCCATTCCTATGGTTGCCCGTACAAAAAACTTGAGAAAAAAGTATCCTGTTTTCTTTTTCATTTCACTCTTCCAATCTGTTTTTTCTTGATTTGTAACTGTTCAGAGCCAAGCAAAATTTCAAAAAACAGGTATAAAATGCTTGCATTTTTAAGACTATTTTTGAAATTTTATTTGGCGGATACGCCACACCGACGAAATGCGTAGCATTTTGGAGGTTAGCTCTGAACAGTTACCTTGATTTATTTTATTTTTTCCGTCTCTTTTTTATTCCTTTTGATTCCATTTTCAATTCTTTATACTCAAAAAAGAAAGCGGATAAAGTTCACTGTAATCAAGTAAACTCCATCCACTTTCTCTTATCTTTTTATTTTTCAGGACAGCTTACAATCTTCTGTAAAACATAACAACTTTATTCCTCTGTTGTTTCCTGCTCAGTTGTCTCAGAAACTGATCCTTCCTCTGATTTTTCAGACTCATCTTCATCAGAAATCTCAACTTCTTCACCGTCGATCTCGGCAGAAGCCTTTCTCACCTTCGCAACGCTCGCTACAGTGTCATTTTCCTTCAGGTTGATCAGTTTTACACCTGATGTGATTCTGCCGTAAACAGAGATATCAGAACACTTCATACGGATAATAATTCCCTCTGTGTTGATGATCATGATCTCACTGTCTTCATCTACAGCTTTCATTCCGACAACATTTCCTGTCTTCTCTGTGATCTTATAACATTTCACACCTTTACCGCCACGATTCTGACGAGTAAATTCATCCATGTCTGTACGTTTACCCATACCACGCTCAGATACGATCAGCATATCTTTGCCCTGGCTTGCGATCTGCATACCGATCACAACGTCATTATCTGTCAGGTTCATACCGCGTACACCCATAGAAACACGGCCTGTGGAACGTACATCTGTCTCATTGAAACGGATACACATACCGTATTTTGTAACGAGGAAAATATCCTCTGTATTATCTGTGATCTTAACCTCGATCAGCTTATCATCCTCACGCAGTACGATCGCCGCAAGTCCTGTCTTTCTGACATTTGCATAATCCTGAATCGGAGTCTTCTTCACAAGACCTTTCTCCGTTGCCATGAACAGATACTTGCCTTCCTCATACTCACGAAGCGGAATGATCGCAGTAATCTTCTCTTCCGGCATCAGCTGGAGTAGGTTAATGATTGCTGTTCCACGTGCAGTTCTTCCTGCCTCCGGAATCTCGTAAGCTTTCAGTCTGTAGACACGGCCTGTGTTCGTAAAGAACATAATGTAATGGTGACTGGTTGTAATAAACAGTTCCCGGATGTAATCATCCTCCAGTGTCTGCATTCCCTTAATACCTTTACCACCACGATTCTGGCTCTTGAATGTGTCCATAGACATTCTCTTGATATATCCAAGTTTTGTCATTGTAATTACGACATTCTCGCGTGGAATCAGATCTTCCATGGAGATGTCAAATTCATCAAATCCAATCTTAGTTCTTCTGTCATCACCGTATTTCTCAGCAATTACAAGAATCTCTTTTTTGATCACACCAAGAAGAAGTTTTTTATCAGCAAGAATTGCTTTATACTCTTCAATCTTCTTCATAAGCTCTGCATATTCAGCTTCAATCTTCTCACGTTCCAAACCTGTGAGTGCACGCAGACGCATGTCTACGATTGCCTGTGCCTGGACATCACTGAGTCCAAAGCGTTTGATCAATTCTGCTTTTGCTTCCTGAACATTCTTAGAACCACGGATGATGCGGATGACTTCGTCAATGTTATCCAGAGCAATCAGTAATCCTTCCAGGATATGAGCTCTCTCCTGTGCTTTATTCAGGTCATACTGTGTTCTTCTTGTCACAACATCTTCCTGATGACGCAGATAGTACTGCAACATCTCAAGAAGATTCATAACCTTCGGCTGATTATCAACGAGCGCCAGCATGATCACACCAAATGTATCCTGAAGCTGTGTATGTTTATATAACTGATTCAGAATTACATTCGGATTCACATCACGACGAAGCTCAATACAGATTCTCATACCTTCACGGTTAGACTGGTCACTTAAATCAGTGATTCCATCAATCTTTTTATCTCTTACAAGCTCAGCGATCTTTTCGATCAGACGTGCTTTATTTACCATATACGGAAGCTCAGTAACAATAATTCTGTTCTTTCCGTTCTGCATTGGCTCAATGTTTGTCACCGCACGCACTCTGATCTTACCGCGTCCTGTTCTGTATGCCTCTTCAATTCCTCTTGTACCAAGAATCTCCGCACCTGTAGGGAAATCTGGTCCCTTCACGATTTCAAGGATTTCCTCGATTGTCGTCTCTTCTTTATCTGCAATCTGATCATCTATGATCTGAACAACTGCTGAAATAACCTCACGCAGATTATGCGGCGGGATATTCGTTGCCATACCTACTGCGATACCTGATGTTCCATTTACCAGAAGATTCGGAAATCTGGACGGAAGTACAGTAGGCTCCTTCTCTGTTTCATCAAAGTTCGGGATAAAATCTACGGTATTTTTGTTAATGTCCGCTGTCATCTCCATAGAGATCTTACTCAGACGTGCCTCTGTGTAACGCATTGCAGCAGCGCCATCACCGTCCACTGAACCAAAGTTTCCGTGTCCATCTACAAGGGGATAACGTGTAGACCACTCCTGTGCAAGATTAACGAGAGCTCCATAAATCGAGCTGTCTCCATGAGGATGGTATTTTCCCATCGTATCACCGACAATACGCGCACATTTACGATGCGGTTTGTCCGGTCCATTATTTAATTCTATCATTGAGTACAGAATTCGTCTCTGTACCGGCTTAAGTCCGTCTCTAACATCCGGAAGAGCACGGGCAGCGATTACGCTCATGGCATAGTCGATGTATGAAGTCTCCATCGTCTTTTTCAGATCGACTTCATGGACTTTGTCAAAAATATTGTCTTCCATCACTTGTCTCCTTTTTTCTAGGGTCAGTCTATCATATTCAAAATCTGACTGGATTTCGCATTTTCACGCTTCACACCAGCTCAAAAATCTGACTGGGTTTCGCGTTTTTACGCTCTACACCAGCTCAAAAATCTGACGATTTTTGAGCTGGGTTGCATTTCTAATGCCAACCCAGACAACTACGTCCAGGTCTGCTTTCGAGTAAACTCGAATCAGCCCTGCCCGAAGTTGCCTGTTGTGTCGCTATAACTACTAGATATCCAGGTTTTGTACATACTTTGCATTTTCTTCGATGAATTCTCTTCTTGGTTCTACTTTGTCTCCCATAAGGGTTGTGAAAGTAAGATCAAGCTCAGAAGAGGTCTCATCATCCATTGTTACGCGCAGGAGGATTCTGTGCTCCGGATCCATAGTTGTCTCCCAAAGCTGCTCTGCATCCATCTCTCCAAGACCTTTGTAACGCTGGATCTTATTGTTGCTGTCACGACCAACTTCTGTAAGAATCTGGTTCAGTTCGTCATCGCTGTATGCATACCATACCTTCTTGTTCTTCTCCAGTTTATACAGTGGTGGCTGCGCAAGATATACATATCCCTCTTTGATCAGATCCGGCATGAAACGATACAAAAATGTCAAAAGAAGTGTACTGATGTGCGCTCCATCGACATCGGCATCGGTCATGATAATGATCTTGTGATATCTCAGCTTACTGATATCAAAATCTTCGTGAATTCCCGTTCCGAATGCTGTGATCATTGCCTTAATCTCAGCATTTCCGTAAATCTTATCAAGACGTGCTTTCTCTACGTTCAGAATCTTACCACGAAGTGGCAGGATTGCCTGAGTTGCACGGTCTCTGGCTGTCTTTGCAGAACCGCCGGCGGAATCTCCCTCGACAATATAGATCTCACACTTGGACGGATCTTTATCTGAACAGTCTGCCAGTTTTCCCGGAAGGGACATTCCCTCAAGAGCTGACTTTCTTCTTGTAAGATCTCTTGCTTTTCTGGCTGCTTCACGGGCACGCTGTGCCATAACAGACTTTTCGATGATCATCTTTGCAACACTTGGATTCTGCTCCAGGAAGATCTCCAGCTGTGTTCTGACGATATTATCAACAGCTCCACGTGCTTCACTGTTTCCAAGTTTCTGCTTTGTCTGTCCTTCAAACTGAGGATCCTCAATCTTGACACTGACAATCGCAGTCAGTCCCTCACGGATATCCTCTCCTGAAAGCTGCTCATTCTCTTTCAGCAGCTTATTTTTCTTGCCATAATCGTTGAATACCTTAGTCAATGCACTTCTGAATCCCGCAATATGAGTACCACCCTCCGGCGTTGTAATATTATTTACAAAACCGTAAGTAGTCTCATTGTAGGAGTCATTATGCTGCATAGCAACCTCAACTGCAACATTATCTTTCATACCTTCACAGTAAATAATCTGCTCATAGAGCGCAGTTTTACTCTTGTTCAGGTATGTTACAAATTCTTTAATACCACCTTCATAGTGGAATATATGCTCATGGATCTCTTCCTCACGAAGATCTCTTAAGTGAATCTTCAATCCCTTTGTCAGGAATGCCATCTCACGGAAACGCTGTTTCAGTGTATTATAATCAAATACTGTTTCCTCAAAGATTTCCTTATCCGGAAGGAAAGTAACCTTTGTTCCTCTCAGCTCCGGCTCACATTCTCTGTCAACTCTGAGTTTATAGCATACTTTACCACGCTCATAACGCTGTTTATAAATCTTGCCTTCGTTGGCAATCTCTACTTCCAGCCACTCAGAAAGAGCATTAACAACAGATGCACCTACTCCGTGCAATCCTCCGGATACCTTGTACCCTCCACCGCCGAATTTACCACCGGCATGCAGGATTGTAAAAACAACCTCAACTGCAGGAAGTCCTGCCTTATGGTTGATTCCTACAGGAATTCCACGCCCATTGTCTGTGACCGTTATCGAATTGTCTTTGTTAATGTCTACCTGAATTTTATCACAATATCCGGCCAGAGCCTCATCCACCGCATTATCTACAATCTCATAAACCAGATGATGAAGTCCTCTGACGGAAGTGCTGCCAATGTACATACCCGGTCTTTTTCTTACGGCTTCCAATCCTTCCAAAATCTGAATCTGGTCCGCTCCGTATTCAGCGTCAAATTCTGTACCTGATGCACCCATTCTTAAACCTCCTAGTTTTCTTTTGCTACATGTCCACTTTTCACATGGAATATCTTGTTGATAGAAAATCTATGATTTACAAACTCATCCAGTCCCGTACAAGTAATCACCGTCTGTATATCATGAATACTATCCAGTAAATAGTTTTGCCTGTTTTTATCTAATTCAGACAAAACATCGTCTAATAACAGGATCGGCGTATCCCCAATGATCCGCTTCACCAGTTCAATCTCAGCTAATTTCAGCGACAGCGCAGCTGTTCTTTGCTGTCCCTGAGAACCAAATTTTCTAATATCCAAATCTCCTGACAGGAAACACAGATCATCTCTATGAGGACCTACAGACGTACTTTTCATCCGCAGATCCCTCTCCCTGTTTTTCTTCAGAGCCTGCTCCATCGACATCTCACCAATACTTGATTCATAAGTCAATGACAGCTGTTCTTTCCCGCCTGTCAGACGGAAATGAATCTCTGAAATAATCTCATTCACCTGTCGTACAAATTCTTTTCTTCTTTCCAAAACCTTTGTTCCATAAGCAGCCAGCTGCATATCCCAGATATCCAGTGTCTCCAGCAAATGCTGCTGGTTCGAGCCATAGATATCCTTCAAAAGTGAATTACGCTGGTTAATAATACGGTTATAGTTCGAAAGATTATTCAGATAGATCTTATCAAGCTGGGAAAGCTCAAGATCAATAAATCTTCTTCTTCCTGCCGGACCCTCTTTGATAATATTAAGATCCTCCGGAGAAAAGAAAACAAAATGGACAATACCGAATAACTCACTTGCACGGCGAATCGGTACCTTATCGATTGCAATTCCCTTCGGACTGTTTTTCTTCAGGTGCATATCGATCTGGAAAATGATTCCCTTTTTCTCAACTACTGTCTCCAGATGGGATTCATCATGCCCAAACTGTATCATATCCCGATCCTTCGTTCCTCTGTGAGATTTCGTCGTTCCAGACAAATACAATGCTTCCAGTATGTTTGTCTTTCCTTGAGCATTGTCACCGTACAAAATATTTGTTTTCGGATCAAAGGTCAAATCTAATAAATCATAATTTCTGTAATTTTTCAGCTTTAAAGACTTGATTATCATAATTTCCCCGCCATCACGTTATAACACGAGCGAGAAAACCTCTCACATGTTATTCTACACGTTTTTTAATTATTTTTCAATTTTTATTTCATTTCCATCAAAAGAAGCTGTATCGCCCGGATAAAGCTTTCTTCCGCGTCTCGTATCAATTTCTCCGTTTACAAGAACAAGCCCGTTCTGAATTACGTCCTTAGCCTCAACACCACTTTCAACTAACCCGGCTGCCTTGAGCGCCTGACCGAGTTTAATGAATTCATCCTGAGGGCGCAGTTTGATTATTTCCATTTCTTATCACTCCTTAATTAATTTTTATCAGTGTTTTTGATCTTTATTTTTCGTTTAAACTTTTTAAATATTTTTAAACTTTTAATTTTCTAGATTTTGAAAAGTCAAAAAATTGCAGAGCAGGGCGTCTGCTCCGCATAATCCATTATTTTCTGAGTTTAGACAGCTGCATTAAAATTGACTGGAAGAATCAGATAAATGTAAGACTGATTCTCGTCTTTGATAAAGCAAGGTGCTTTTGCATTCATAAAATACAAGTCTACTTCTTCATCTTCAATCACACGAAGTGCATCGATCAAAAACTTTGGATTAAATCCAATCATCAGATCTTTTCCGTCTTTTGTACAGAAAATCAGTTCATCCATAGATCCAATCTGTGATTTGATCTTCAACTCCATTGATTCATTCTTGATGTCAATGATAATCGGCTTTTTGTCTCCCTCTTTGATAAGCAGAGTTGCACGATCAATACAATCTAACAGTTCTTTTTTATTCACATGTACTCTTGTCTCATAATCACTGGACAGCATCTGATCAATTCGGAAATATTCACCTTCAATCAGTCTGGAAACAACCAATGTTCTGTCAAATTCAAAAACAATATGATTTTTTGTAAACGAAATCTCAACTTCAGCATCCGCTTCACCGCCAATAATCTTGCTGATTTCCTGAAGAGTTTTTCCAGGAACAATTACTTTTCTCGGCTGATAAGCATCTTTCAGTTCGATTTTCCGGATTGAAATTCTGTGACCATCAAGAGAAACCACTCTGAGAACATCATTGTCAATCTCAAAAAGTTCTCCTGTCATCATCTTGTTCGTATCATTGTCAGCAATTGAAAAAATAGTCTGGCGAACAACTTCTTTCAAAGTAAACTCGGAAATAGTAATAAAATCTTCACGCTCAATCGCCGGAAGATAAGAAAAATCATCTCCTGACTGGGCTGCGATATTAAATTTCGCTTTTTCGCAAGTAATAATTGCCTGATTGTCAGATTCTGTTTCAATAACAACATCATTGTCTGGAAGTTTACGGACAATTTCTGAAAAAATCTTTGCATTTAATGCAATAATACCTCTGGAATCAATAATTCCATCAATTGTAGTTTCAATTCCAAGTTCCATATCATTGGCAGTCAGTTTGATTACATCCGTTGTTGCATCAATCAGAATACATTCAAGAATAGGCATTGTTGTTTTAGAGGGTACTGCCTTGGAAACAATACTGACTCCTTTTACGAGATTCGATTTTTTGCATATGATTCTCATGTTGATGATTACTCCTTTCAGGTTTCAAGGTTACAGTTGATATGTGGATAACGTTTTTTCCTCGCGTAATTTATGTATATTTATATAAATCGATTCCGTCTCCTCCGCCTTAGGGGGTGTGGATAAGTGGATAAGTACCTGCAGCCCTTTAAAATCAAGGGTTTGCGGGTTTGGATAACTATGTAGATTACAGAAAAATAACGTGTTGAAACTGTGGGGAAAAAAATTTGGCAAAAAATCCACATTTTTGTTATCCCAACGTTATTCACATAGAAATCTACAGGTTTTCTACAAAGTTATCCACAATTAACGCGAAAAACTGACAAGTTATTCACATTTTATAGAGTTATCTTCCTTATACAGGATTGATTTTCTTCTTAATTATATTCACAGTGTTGTTTAAAGCTTCATCTGTCTTCAGATCATTCTCAATTTTGCGTACACCATGGCTAATGGAAGCATGATCTTTACCACCGAGCAGGGCACCAATGGATTTTAGTGGTGTATCGGTCATATTTCTGCACAGATACATGACAATCTGGCGTGGAAGAACGATCTCAGCGTTTCGTTTTTTACCTTTTAGTTCAGTTACCGGTACATTAAAGTGTTCAGAAACTACATCCATGATCAGTTCTGGTGAAACTGCACGGGTATCATCCGGTGAGATCATATCCTTCAAGGCCTCAGCAGCCAAAGGAATGTCGATCGGTTTATTCTCCAGATTAGAAAGAGCGATCAGTTTATTCAAAGATCCTTCAAGCTCACGGATATTGGATTTAATATTATTGGCAATGTACTGCATAACCTCATCCGGAATATGATATTTCTCAAGTCCGTCGAGTTCTTCTTTCTTACGAAGAATCGCCATTCTTGTCTCATAGTCAGGAGAGGAGATGTCAGCAATCAGACCCCACTCAAAACGTGTGCGAAGTCTGGCTTCCAGTGTCTCAATGTCCTTCGGAGGCTTATCACTGGAGATGATAATCTGTTTTCCTGACACATGAAGGTGATTAAATGTATGGAAAAATTCTTCCTGTGTACTTTCTTTTCCTATAATAAACTGAATATCGTCGATCAGAAGAACGTCATTATTGCGATATTTCTCGCGGAATGTGGTCATTGCCAATTCATTTCCGTTCTTACCTACTTTAAGAGCATCGATCAGTTCATTCGTAAAAGTTTCACTTGTGACATACAGTACTTTTTTGGAGGGATCATGTTCCAAAATGTAATGTGCCACGGAGTGCATCAAATGGGTCTTTCCAAGTCCAACACCTCCATATAAGAAGAGAGGGTTGTAGATCTCTCCCGGAGATTCGGCAACTGCGAGGGAAGCAGCGTGAGCGAAATTGTTGTTGCTTCCAACGACAAATGTGTCGAACGTGTACTTTGGATTTAAGTTTGCCTTTTCATAAATCGCATTTACACGGGTCTTCTGGACGGAAGATTCTTTCTTTTCCTTAATAACTTTCGGGCTGTCGGTTACAAATTCCACTTCATATTCTGTACCGGTTACTTCGGCGATGCAGACCTTAAAAGGAAGCAGATATTTATCTTGAATATGTTCAAGACTCGCCTTCAGTTTGACGAGAATATATACGGTATTGTCCTTGACTTCATAAACAGTAAGTGGTGCAATCCATGTAGTATAAGAAATATTGGATGAGCAATATTCCAGCTTCATCTTGTTTAGTACCTGATCCCAGTTTTGTTCTACAATGTTCATCGATAGTAACTCCTAATTTTTTAAAATTATAATGGAAAGGTTGAAAATCCAGCGCAAATAATTCAGGACTTATCCACATTCAACTCCTGATTATGGCTTTTAGGGCAGACTTCCCCCTACCCAAATACAATGTTTTCAGCAACTGTTTGTTAAAAAAGTGAAAAACAGCCACTTTTTATTAACTTCGTACTAAAATAATGTGGATAACTCTAAAAATGGTAGAGTCTCTCCATTACATTCTACATCAAAAAAGCTGTAGAATCAATGGAAAAACAGTGTGTATAACTTTATCAACATCTTAAAACGTTGATAAATATGGTTTTTTTATGAATAAAAAA
>NZ_QTZH01000043.1:0-21964 GCF_003462585.1 Ruminococcus sp. OM04-4AA
TGTGACGGAGAAGATGTGAAACTAGAAAAACAAAAAAGTTAGGTACTGTTATTTTGAATTGTGATATATTTGACGAATATGTTAAAAATATATCGTGAAAAGCTGTTGATTTTAGTAAATGTGTCTGATAATATAAAGATATCAAAGAAACTGACCTAAAAAATATTTAGATAGTCAGACGAAAACGGATCACAACCTATCTGTTTAATATAAAAGTCAGAAGGGCATGTGAGCAAGAAAGAGAGGGAAAACAAATGGGATTTCTTACAGGAAAGACAGCAATCATTACGGGAGGAGGACGTGCAGTACTAAGTGATGGCAGCTGTGGATCCATCGGATATGGTATTGCAACAGCTTATGCCAAAGAAGGTGCGAATCTTGTTCTTACAGGAAGAAATGTAAAGAAGCTGGAAGACGCGAAAGAAGAGTTGGAACGTCTCTATGGAGTGAAAGTGCTTGCAGTACAGGCAGATGTCAATGCGGGAGCAGATAACAAGGCAGCAGTTGAGCACGTTGTAAAGCAGGCAGTTGAGGAATTCGGAAGAATTGATGTTCTTATTAATAATGCACAGGCTTCTGCATCAGGAGTAACTCTTGCAGATCATACAACAGAGCAGTTTGATCTTGCGATTTATTCAGGACTTTATGCAACATTTTATTATATGCAGGCATGTTATCCATATTTGAAGGAAACACAGGGATCCGTAATCAACTTTGCATCAGGAGCAGGCCTTTTCGGTAATTACGGACAGTGTGCGTATGCAGCAGCGAAGGAAGGTGTCAGAGGACTGACAAGAGTAGCAGCTACAGAATGGGGAGTAGACGGAATCAATGTGAATATTGTGTGCCCGCTTGCATGGACAGCACAGCTTGAAAACTTCCAGAAAGCATATCCGGATGCATTTAAGGCGAATGTAAAGATGCCGCCGGCAGGACATTACGGAGATGTAGAGAAAGAGATTGGAAGAGCGTGTGTACAGCTGCATCACCGGATTTCAAATATATGAACGGCGAGACAATTACATTAGAAGGCGGAATGGGACTTAGACCTTAATCATTCTTTGGAAAATAAGAATGATATTTTCTATATAGAAGATAGATAAATAGAAGAAAAGTAGATCGGCGATGATAGACGTAGGAATAGTTACGTTTATCATCGCTGTTTTATGTAGCAAAAAACTTTTTGAAAAAAAATACTTGCATATTATACATGAAAGATGTATTATTATGCACATGAAAATGAATAACGTGTATTTTTATACATTCATTTTAAGAAAAGCTTTACATCCCGATTAAAGTGGTATATTATAAGGAGAAATGATTGCGGTAATACGTTACCGTGGTACAGCAAACAAGTAATTCCCGGGAGTATTTCGAGGGAATGAGAAAAGAAAGGACTTGAGAATGATGATTAAGGTCGGAATTATTGGAGCAACCGGTTATGCAGGCGGCGAGCTCGTAAGAATATTGATGGGACATAAAGATGCAGAGATTGTCTGGTACGGATCCAGAAGTTATGTAGATCAGAAATATGCAGATGTATATAGAAACATGTTTCAGATTGTAGATGCAAAATGCATGGATGATAACAAGGATGAGCTTGCCGAACAGATAGATGTGATCTTCACAGCAACCCCGCAGGGACTGTGTGCATCTCTGATCAATGAAGAAATCCTTTCAAAGACAAAGATCATTGATCTCAGTGCAGATTTCCGTCTGAAAGATGTGAAGGTTTACGAAGAGTGGTATAAAATCGAACACAAAGCACCGCAGTATATTGATGAAGCTGTCTATGGATTGTGCGAGATCAACCGAGACAAAGTGAAGGATGCACGTATCGTGGCCAATCCGGGATGTTATACAACATGTTCTATCCTGACAGCATATCCGCTTGCAAAGGAAGGACTGATCGATATGAGCACTCTGATCATCGATGCGAAGTCTGGAACATCAGGTGCAGGAAGAGGAGCAAAGCTTCCGAATCTTTACTGTGAAGTGAATGAAAATATTAAGGCATATGGAGTTGCAACACACCGCCATACACCTGAAATTGAAGAACAGCTTGGATACGCAGCAGGAGAGAAAGTTGTGTTGAACTTCACACCGCATTTAGTTCCGATGAATCGAGGAATTCTTGCTACAGAGTACGCAAAGCTTACGAAAAAAGTTACATATGAAGAAGTAAAAGCAATTTATGATAAATATTATGCAGATGAGAAATTTGTTCGTGTTCTGGAGAAAGATCAGTGTCCGGAGACCAAATGGGTAGAAGGAAGCAACTACGTAGACATTGGATTTAAGATCGATGAGAGAACAGGACGAATCATTATGATGGGAGCCATTGACAACCTTGTAAAAGGTGCCGCAGGACAGGCGGTTCAGAATATGAATCTGCTGTTTGGTCTTCCGGAGAGTGAAGGACTTGAACTCGTTCCGATGTTCCCATAGGTTATATTGATAAAGGTGGTATGTATGATACGTGTAATGACAATAGAGGATTATGATGAAGTATATAAATTATGGAAGAAGATCCGGGGATTCGGAATCCGCAGTATCGATGATTCAAAAGAAGGTGTCGAAAGGTTTCTGCGACGGAATCCGACAACGAGTTTTGTCGCAGTGAAAGAAGGAAAAATCGTCGGAAGTATTCTCTGTGGTCATGATGGAAGACAGGGAAGTCTCTATCATGTATGTGTGGATGAGGCATACCGAAGACATGGAATCGGAAAAGACATGGTCGTGCATACAATGAAAGCACTCCAGGCAGAGAAGATCAATAAGGTTTGTCTGATCGCATTTGCACAGAATAATGTAGGAAATGCATTTTGGAATACAATCGGATGGACGGAACGACTTGATGTGAATTATTATGATTTTATTTTAAATGAAGAAAATATTACAGCATTCAATGAACAATAAGCAGAAAGGAAGCAAGTTATATGAAGATAATCGAAGGCGGAGTTACCGCAGCAAAAGGATTTGAAGCAGCAGCAACAGCAGCAGGAATCAAATACCAGGGACGTACAGATATGGCGATCATTTACAGTGAGAAACCGTGTAAAGTCGCCGGAATATTTACAACGAATGTAGTAAAGGCAGCTCCGGTGAAGTGGGACAGACAGATTGTAGAGAGCAAACAGAAATCACAGGCAGTTATTGTAAACTCTGGAATTGCAAATGCGTGTACCGGAGAGGAAGGTATGAAATACTGTGAAGAGACAGCAAAAGAGGCAGGAAAAGTTCTTGGAATCGATGAGAAAGGTGTTCTTGTAGGTTCTACAGGAGTTATCGGAATGCAGATTCCAATCGATAAGATCAAAGCCGGAATTACAGAACTTGCCAAGGAAAAGAAAGCTGATCTGGCAAGTGGAACAGAAGCTGCGAAAGCAATCATGACAACTGATACGAAGAAAAAAGAAGTTGCGGTTACATTTATGGCAGGAGATACAGAAGTGACGATCGGAGGAATGGCGAAAGGTTCCGGAATGATTCATCCGAACATGTGTACAATGCTTGCATTTATTACAACGGATGCAAAAATTTCCAAAAAAGCACTTCAGGCGGCAATGAGCAGTGATGTTGAGGATACTTATAACATGATCTCTGTTGACGGAGATACTTCAACAAATGATACAGCACTCCTTCTCGCAAATGGAATGGCCGGAAATGAGAAGATCAAAGAAGGCACACCGGCATTCGACGCATTCAAAGAGGCGCTTCATTATGTAAACGAGACACTTGCGAAGGCAATGGCGGGAGACGGAGAAGGTGCAACAGCACTTTTTGAAGTAAAGGTTGTCGGAGCACAGACAAAAGAGCAGGCAAAGGTTCTTGCAAAATCTGTTGTATGCTCGAATCTTACAAAGGCTGCGATCGCAGGACATGATGCGAACTGGGGAAGAATCCTTTGTGCAATGGGATATTCCGGAGCAAAGTTTGATCCGGAGCAGGTAGATCTGTTCTTCGAGAGCAGTGCAGGAAAGCTTCAGATCATTGCTAATGGAACAGCGACAGATTATAGCGAAGAAAAGGCAACAGAGATCCTTTCACAGGAAAAAGTGACAGCGATTGCTGACTTGAAAGCCGGAGATGCAGAAGCTACTGCGTGGGGCTGTGACCTGACACATGGATACATTGATATCAATGCGGATTACAGAAGTTAACCTATAGAGAAATTATTGTTTCTTTAAAGACGCTGAAAAAATAGAAAATACAGAAAAAGGGAGACAGAAAAAATGACAAGCAATATGCAGAAATATCTGGATAAAGCGCAGGTGCTGATCGAGGCACTTCCTTATATCCAGCGCTTTAACCGTAAAATCATCGTAGTAAAATATGGCGGAAGTGCATGGTAGATGAAAGCCTGAAACGCAGAGTGATCGAGGATGTTACACTTCTGAAACTGTGTGGATTCAAACCGATCATCGTGCATGGCGGTGGTAAGGAAATCAGCAAGTGGGTTGGAAAAGTCGGAAAGGAAGCAGAGTTTATCAACGGACTTCGTGTGACAGATGCAGAGACAATGGAGATTGCGGAGATGGTTCTTGGTCGTGTAAATAAGAGTCTTGTACAGCTTGTAGAGAGTCTTGGCGTGCGTGCGATCGGAATCAGTGGAAAGGATGGAAATCTACTCCAGGTTGAGAAGAAGCTTTCAGACGGACAGGATATCGGATTCGTAGGAGATGTCAAGAAAGTAAATGCAGAGATTTTGTATGACCTTTTGGAAAAAGATTTCCTTCCGATCATTTGCCCGGTTGGTATGGATGAGGAATACAATACTTATAATATCAACGCAGATGATGCAGCCTGTGCAATCGCCCGTGCCATGAAGGTTGAGAAGCTTGCGTTCCTGACAGATATTGAAGGTGTTTATAAAGATCCGAAAGATCCATCTACATTGATTTCTGAACTGGAGATCAAAGAAGCCAAGGAATTGATTACAGACGGATATATTGGAGGTGGAATGCTTCCAAAGCTTCAGAATTGTATTGATGCGATTGAAAATGGTGTGTCACGTGTACATATTCTGGACGGAAGAATCCCACATTGCCTGTTGCTTGAAATCTTTACAAACAAAGGAATCGGTACAGCAATTTTAAATCAGAAAGAAAGCAGGTATTATGATGGTGAACAGTAAAATACAGGCGGCAGAAGAGAACCTGATCCATGTATACAATCGATTCCCGATTGCACTGGATCACGGAGAAGGAATGTATCTGTATGATACAGAAGGAAAAGAATATCTTGACTTTGCAGCAGGATTTGCTGTGTCAGGACTTGGATATGATAATAAAGAACTGAATCAGGCATTAAAAGACCAAATTGACAAGTTATACCATACATCAAATCTTTATTTTCACGAGAGCTGTGGAGAGGCAGCAAAAGAACTGAATCGCATTTCCGGAATGGACAGAGTTTTCTTTACAAACAGTGGTGGTGAGGCAAACGAAGGTGCCTTGAAAGCAGCCAGAAGATATGCTTACACAAAGAAGACAGGAAGATATGAATTTATAGCAATGCAGAATTCTTTTCATGGAAGAAGCTTCGGAGCAGTTTCTGTGACAGGACATGATTCTTATCGAGAACCGTTTGAGCCGGTTGTTCCAGGTGTGAGATTTGCAGAGTTTAATGATCTTGACAGTGTGAAAGCACTGGTAAATGATAAGACTTGTGCAATTATTTTGGAACCGCTGCAGGGCGAAGGGGGAATCAATCTTGCAACACAGGAATTTATGGAAGGAATCCGTAAAATCTGTGATGAAAATGGAATCCTGATGATCTGTGATGAAGTGCAGTGTGGAATGGGAAGAACCGGAAATATGTTTGCATGGCAGGGATTTGGTGTAAAACCGGATATTCTGACTATGGCGAAAGCAATCGGAAACGGAATTCCGGTCGGTGCATTTGCAATGACAGAAGAAGTGGCAAAATATTCTCTGCAGCCGGGAGATCACGGCGCAACATACGGTGGAAACCCATTAGCATGTACTGCAGTCAAGAAAGTAATCGAGATCTTTGAACGTGAGGATATTGTGGGGCATGTGAATCAGGTTGCTCCATATCTGACAAAAAAACTGGATGAGCTTGTGGATGAGCTGGACTGTGTTGTCAAAAGAAAAGGAAAAGGTCTGATGCAGGGAATCGAGATTACAAAACCTCTTGCAGAAGTAAATAAAAAGACAATCGAAGAAGGGCTTTTGATCATTCAGGCGCAAGGAAATGTCATCCGTTTTGTTCCACCGCTGATTGTAGAAGAAAAGCATATCGATGAGATGATCGAAAAACTGAAACGTGCACTTGTATAAGAGATCTTATACATAAAAAAGCCGGCATTTGCTTATACTATTTCTATAGGGAGGTATGAGCTTATGGCCGGTTTTTTGATTGCACTGCTATCAGGTGCGCTGATGAGTGTACAGGGAGTGTTCAACACGCAGGTGACAAAGACGACAGGAGTCTGGGTAAGCAATGGGTGGGTACAGCTTTCAGCATTTCTTTTGTGTCTGTTTGTCTGGCTGGCAACAGGAAGAGACTCTGTTACAGCACTTATGGAAGTCCAGCCGCGTTATATGTTGCTGGGAGGTGTGATCGGAGCAGGAATCACATGGACTGTGATTAAAAGTGTGGATGCTCTGGGACCTGCAAGGTCAGCACTTTTCATTGTTGTTTCCCAGCTGGCGGTTGCTTATCTGATCTCATTATCCGGAATGTTCGGAATGGAAAAAGAACCATTTTCATGGAGAAAACTGATTGGATTGCTGATCGCAGCCGGTGGAATTGTTCTTTTCCAATGGGAATAGACAGTTTTACGGGTATTGTAATAAGTCTGTAACAAAGCGTTAAATTGTCTATTGTATTTTTGAGAAAAATTCGTTACAATATTTATGTCCGGTTTTAAGGGGAAGTCTGACTGTCTGAGAACAGTGAGGCAATAGGATGAAGAACGGATGGAAGAAAATATGCAGATGCCGTAAAGGGCAGATGCTAAAAGGAATTGTATTGACTTTAACTTTGGCTTTTTTGACCATGGGATTGTGTGGCTGTGCAGAGAAGCGAGACGCAGCGGAAGAACTTGAAGAGTTCACACTGGAGGGGGAATCTGATGTAGAGAAGAATTCCTCAAATTCCAAAACAGAGTCAGAAAAAGGATCTCAGGGTGGCACAGATGCAGAAGAAGGACTGCCGGAGACGTTATATGTTCATGTATGTGGAGCTGTGAATGCTCCGGGGGTGTACGAACTGAGGACAGATGCACGGATTTACGAAGCATTGGAAGCGGCCGGTGGAATGACAGAAGATGCTGCTGCAGATTGGATCAATCAGGCAGAAGCTTTGAGTGATGGAGAGCGAATCTATGTGCCAACGCAGGAAGAAGCAGAGGAGTCAGCACAATCTGTTTCCGGTCAGTGGGCAGATCCGAATGGAAATGCAGGTGGATCAGTCAGTGATAAAATTAATATAAATACAGCCACAAAAGAAGAATTAATGACCTTGAGTGGAATCGGAGCATCAAAGGCAGAGAGTATTCTGAAGTACAGGCAGGAGCATGGAAACTTTCAGAGTATAGAGGATCTCAAGAAGATCGAGGGAATCAAGGATGGCGTATTTAATAAGATAAAAGACGATATTACGGTATAGGAGCAGGCAGAAGAACGGCCAGAAAGAGGAGTATGAGCAAGAAGATATTAGTTGTTGATGATGAAAAATTAATCGTAAAGGGGATCCGGTTCAGTCTGGAACAGGAAGGAATGGAAGTGGATTGCGCTTATGATGGAGAAGAAGCATTAGAATATGCGAGAAGATGTGAGTATGATCTTGTACTTCTTGATGTCATGCTTCCGAAACTGGATGGTTTCCAGGTATGTCAGCAGATTCGTGAATTTTCAGATATGCCGATTGTTATGTTGACTGCCAAGAGTGAGGATATGGATAAGATCCTTGGTCTGGAATATGGTGCGGATGATTATATCACAAAGCCGTTCAATATTCTTGAAGTGAAGGCAAGAATCAAGGCAATCATGCGCAGAACAGCGAAACGCAAGGAAGAGCCGGCCGGCAGTCCGGTGCTTGTGAAAGGGAATATGAAGATTGATTGCGAAGGACGCCGTGTTTTCATCGGGGAACGTGAGATCAATCTTACAGCGAAGGAATTTGATGTGCTTGAGCTTCTGGCGATGAATCCGAATAAGGTTTACAGCAGAGAGAATCTGCTGAATCTGATCTGGGGATATGATTATCCGGGTGATGCAAGAACTGTAGATGTACATATCCGTCGTTTACGAGAGAAGATAGAACAGAATCCAAGTGAACCAAAATACGTACATACGAAGTGGGGAGTGGGTTATTATTTCCAGGGGTAAGAATACATTTTCATTTAAGAAAAAGATCTTTAACAATCTTAGATTCCGAATTTTTATTATAGTGCTTCTTGCCGGGCTTGTGCCCAGCGTAGTAGCACTATTTGGAATCGTAAAAGTCTATGAGTCACGTGCTGTGTCACTTCGAACAGCAGAAATTCAGAATCAATGTACAATTTTAACGAATCAGATCAGTGCGAGCCACTATTTTGAGGACACTTCACAAGAGGTGGTCAATGACAGTCTGAATCAGCTGACTAACATTTATAACGGAAGAGTTATGGTAATTGATGATCAGCTGAGGGTAGTCAAGGATACTTACAGTCTGGATGAGGGAAAGCTGGATGTATCTGAAAGTGTAGTGCGCTGTATGAAGGGGACGAGCACGAATAATTATGATAAGAAGAATCATTATATCGAGGTGACTGCACCGATTGCAATACCCGGAGAGGATCAGATTCGCGGTGTAATGCTGGCAAGTGTTTCAACTGATAGTATTGAGGATTCTCTGGATGTATTATACACACAGGGAAGCGTGATTATTGGTCTTGTGATGATTTTTCTGACGATTGTTGCAGTGTTTGCAGCAGATCGTGTAGTACGTCCGCTACATCAGATTGCAGCTACGATCGAGAATGTAAGTGCAGGGTATAGCGACGATGTTCTGCATGTGGATACATTTACAGAAACAAAGAGTATCAGCGAAGCGATCAATAAGATGATGGGAAGGCTGAAGCTTTTGGATGATTCCAGGGAAGAATTTGTATCCAATGTATCTCACGAACTGAAGACCCCGATGACATCGATGAAAGTACTGGCGGATTCACTTCTGGAGCAGGAGAATCTTCCGGTTGAGATGTATCAGGAATTCATGGGTGATATCGCAAAAGAGATTGACCGTGAGAATAAGATCATTACAGATCTTTTATCACTTGTGAAGATGGACAAGAAGGGTCAGACGCTGAATATTGAATCCGTTAATATTAATGAACTTCTGGAACAGATTTTGAAGAGATTAAAACCAATTGCAGAGAAAAAGAATGTGGAGATCGTAATGGAGAGTTTTCGGCCGGTCACAGCTGAAATCGATGAGACAAAACTGTCACTTGCGATTTCTAATCTGGTAGAAAATGCAGTAAAGTATAATCATGATAATGGATGGGTTCATGTATCATTGAATGCAGACCACAAATTTTTCTATGTAAAAGTAGAAGATTCAGGAATCGGAATTCCGAAAGAGGATCAGGCGCATGTTTTTGAACGTTTCTTCCGTGTGGATAAATCTCATTCCAGAGAGATCGGAGGAACGGGACTTGGACTTGCAATTGCGCGAAATGCTGTGATTGCACATAGAGGTGCGATTAAAGTATATAGTGAAGAAGGCGAAGGAACAACATTTACTGTGAGAATTCCACTGATCTATACAGCTTCTTAGGAGAAAAGTTATGAAAAAAAGAAAAGGAATCGCAGTGTTGCTTATTCTGATTCTTTCTCTCGCAGTAACTGCGTGTGGGGATCGTTATGGAGTAAAGGAAGGCGAATCTTACATTTACTGTATGAATACAGACAAGACAGGACTTGTAAAGGTTGCAGCTAAGATCAGCGGCAATTCTGCGATAAAAAAGGCGGAATCTGTAATCGATGAGATGAAGAAACCAACGAATGAAATTGAATATACACAGGCAATTCCGGAACAGGTGAAATTGCTCGACTGTGCTTTAAAGGGCAGTATCCTTGAGATTGATTTCAGTGAAGAATATTATGAAGTGAAATCCTTAGATGAGAAACTGATGCGGGCAGCAATTGTGCAGTCACTGCTTCAGATTGATGGAATTGATGCAGTATCTGTCCGTGTGGAAGGGGAACCGCTCAAAGATAATGAGGGAAATGATGTTGGCTTAATGAATGAGGATGACATTGTTGATGCAACAGGATCCTCGTTAAGTTCTTATCAAACGGATACACTGACATTGTATTTTGCAGATCAGAATGGATCCAAACTGGTCAAGCAAGAGGTTGATGTTCATTACAGCAGTAATGTCTTGAAAGAAAAGCTGATTGTAGAAAAGCTGATGCAAGGTCCATCTGAGGAGGGGGCATATCCAACGATCAATCCGGCGGCTAATCTGTTGAGTGTAACGACAAAGGATGGAATCTGTTATGTGAATTTTGACAGCACATTTCTGATCAGTGCGTATGATGTACTGCCTGAGATCACGATTTATTCTATTGTGGATTCTCTTGTAGAGGGAGCAGGAGTAAGGCAGGTACAGATTACGATCAATGGTGAATCGAATGCAAAATACATGGAGAAGGTGGACTTGTCACAGCCATTGAATGAAGAGCAGGACTGGATAGCAGCAGATAACAAAGAATGAGAAAACGCCCGCTCTGTATGGTATGTCTTATACTGCTTGCCATACAGCTTGTAAGAGTGAGTTTTTTACAGAATACAAAAGATCAGAAACCGTCCCTTGCAGAAACATTGATTTCAGATGAGAAAGATGTGATTTGCGAGGGCACGGTTTATAAAATTGAAAATAAATCACAATCAACTGCAATTTATCTGAAAGATGCGGTTGTTTCTTGTACAGATCAAAAGAGTAAGAATCAGATAATCAAAGAAAAGAAAATCCTTGTAACAATAAAAAATAATAAATCCGGTAAAAAAAACAGAATGAAAATAGGACAGAAGCTGAATGTGTGGGGGACAAAACAGTCGTTTCATCCGCCAAGGAATCCGGGTAATTTTAACCAAAAAAGTTATTATCAAAAACAGGGAATCCATGTTGGGGTTTTAACAAAGGCAGAACAGGTTGAGATAGTTTTGTCTGAAAAAGACAAGAACTGGATTGTATCACGATGGAATAGCATACGGAATCAGCTAGACCGGCTGAAAAATTACTGGAACTGGAAGATTGTAAGCCAGATGGGAAAAACACATGGCGCGATGCTTTCTGCAATCTTGTTGGGAGAAAAAAGCGGACTTGATCCGGAGATGAAAAAATTGTATCAGAAGAACGGATTAGGACATCTGCTTGCAATTTCAGGATTACACATGTCACTGATCGGAATGTCTGTTTACCGGTTATTAAGAAGAATGGGAAATTCATTTCTGTTTTCCGGAATTGCCGGAGGAGGGATCCTGTTTTTCTATCTGGTTATGACAGGGCCACAGGTATCCAGTCTTCGTGCACTTCTTATGTTTTTTATCCGCATGGGCGCAGAAATTACCGGGAGAGATGTGGATCAGCCAACAAGCCTGGCGGTTACAGCAGCTATCTTAAGCATATATCAACCGCTGTATCTGCTAGATGCAGCATTTTTGCTTTCATTTGGTGCAATTCTTGGGATTCTATTATTGTATCCAATTTTTGAACAGAAAACACGTTTGAAAGCATGGGAAGGATTTAAGATTAGTTTAGCTGTTAATGGAATGCTTCTGGGAATCATGCTGTATTATTATTTTGAGGTGCCGCCGTATGCACTCGTTTTGAATGTTATTTTAATTCCGTTGTTTCCATTTGTGATGTTGACCGGTATAGGTGGACTTTTATTTTCAGAATTATCGGGAACCGTAGGAAAAATTGGATTCAGAAGCTGTGATCGCCTGTTGTCCTTCTATGATAAATTATGTGAGCTGACATCAGCGCTTCCGGGCAGCAGGATTGTGACCGGACAGCCAAAGTTATGGTGGGTGCTTATTTACTATGGTGTGCTGTTCTTTTTGTGCTTCCTGTTTTATGCAATGAAAAATAAGACAGATAACCGAAGAAAACAGGCGGGATTTTCACTTCTTGTTTGTATTGTCATAGCAGGATCGATCTGCGGATGCGGAATACTCAATAATGATTCAAAAAACCTTCAGGTGACTGTTCTGGATGTTGGACAGGGGGACTGTATTTTTATAAGAGACAGGGAAGGAAAGAAAATGCTGGTGGATGGAGGGAGCAGTGATCTGTCTTCTGTCGGTACTTACCGGATAGAGCCGTTTCTATTATCGCAGGGGGTCAGAAAACTGGAGTATGTTTTTGTGACACATGGTGATGCGGATCACATCAATGGAATTCAGGAACTTCTGCAAAATCAGAAACAGGGAGTGGAAATCGATGCGCTTGTTCTGCCGCCGGAAGAATATATGGATGAGAAATTACTCCATCTTGCAGAAATGGCGAAAGAAAACGGGACGAGAGTGCTGACAATTTATTCAGGAGAAGAAGTCGGAACATATTTAAAATGCATAGCTCCGTTGGCAACGAGAAAAAATGAGCGTACACGTGGCAGAATGGAGGCGGTACCTCGTCTGGAAGCGGGAAATGAAGCATCTGTTGTACTTGAATTGAAGGATGGGGCATTTCAAATGCTTCTGACAGGAGATCTGGAAGGAAGAGGAGAGGAACAGCTGGTGGAAAGCGGAACGTTGGAAAGCTGTCCAATCTTAAAAGCAGGACATCATGGGTCGAAGAATTCAGGGAGTGAAGACTTCCTTCAGATTGTGAAACCCAGATTAACATTGATCTCAGCGGGGATAGAGAACCGCTATGGACATCCACATGCGGAGACGCTGGAACGCCTGAGGGAAATCGGAAGTGAAGTATTGTCCACGCAGGAATGTGGCGCAATTACACTAAAGAGTGATGGACGAAAAATAAAGGTTCACAAGTATTTATAAAATTATGGAAATAGGAACAGGCGAATAGGAACAGGTGATAAAAAGGCTCTTGTCAAAGTGTTGGTTATTCATTTATAATAGAATAGTTATGAAGACCTTAAATGAAGATTTAAAATCAGGACAATTTAAGCAGGTATATCTTCTCTGTGGAGAAGAAGGATATCTGAAGAAACAGTATAAGAACCGTTTTGTGAAGGCAATGCTTCCGGAAGGTGATACGATGAACTATTCGTATTATGAAGGGAAGAATACGCCAGTGAAAGAAGCAATCGATCTTGCAGAGACCTTACCTTTCTTTGCAGAGCGCAGACTGATCGTATTTGAGAATACGGGATTTTTTAAAACTGCGGCAGGGGCAGATCTGGCGGATTATATTAAGGACATGCCAGAGACAACCTGTTTTATCTTTGTGGAAGAAGAGATTGATAAGAGAAATAAGCTCTATAAAGCAGTGAAAGCAAAAGGATATATTGCAGAGCTGTCCACGCAGGATGCAGGAACACTGAAACGCTGGGTTGCAGGTCTGGTCCGAAAAGAGCAGAAGCAGATTTCGGAGTCTGTGATCGTGTATTTTCTGGATAAAGTTGGAACAGATATGGAAAATATCCAGGGAGAGCTGGAAAAAGTATTCTGTTATGCACTGGAGCGGGATACAATCACGAAGGAAGATATTGATGCCGTCTGTGTGACGCAGATCACGAATCATATTTTCGAGATGGTAGATGCGGTTGCAGCCGGAAATCAGCAGAAAGCACTGGATCTGTATTATGAACTGCTGGCTTTAAAAGAACCGCCGATGCGTATTCTTTTTCTGCTGGTACGTCAGTACAGGATACTTTTCCATGTCAAGGCACTTGCAAACCAGGGATATGGAAGAAAAGAGATTGCGTCTAAAGCAGGATTACATCCATTTGTGGCAGGAAAGAACATGGAACAGGCGAAGCGGTTTAAGATGGGACAGCTGCGCCGTGTGATGGAAGAAGGGGCACAGTTGGAGCAGGATGTAAAGACAGGATTGCTGACAGACAATCTTGCGGTAGAACTTTTTATTGTAAAACAGTCAGAAAGATAGATGGAGGTAAGAAGTATTGTCAACAATTGATCAGAGTCATATTAGAAATTTTTGTATTATAGCACATATCGATCACGGTAAGTCTACACTGGCGGATCGTATCATTGAGCAGACAGGACTTTTGACTAGCAGAGAAATGCAGTCACAGGTTCTCGATAACATGGATCTGGAGAGAGAGCGTGGAATCACAATCAAAGCACAGGCAGTCCGTACGGTATATCAGGCAGATGACGGAGAAGAGTATATTTTCAACTTGATTGATACACCTGGACACGTCGATTTCAACTATGAGGTATCCCGAAGCCTGGCGGCCTGCGACGGAGCGATTCTTGTTGTTGATGCGGCACAGGGAGTTGAGGCACAGACACTTGCAAATGTATATCTGGCACTCGATCATGATCTGGATGTTATGCCGGTTATCAACAAGATTGATCTACCAAGCGCAGAGCCGGAGCGTGTAAAAGAAGAGATAGAAGATGTGATCGGAATCGATGCGGAGAATGCACCACTGATTTCTGCTAAGACAGGACTGAATGTACATGAAGTTCTCGAGCAGATTGTACAGCAGATTCCGTCACCGGTCGGAGATCCGGATGCACCGCTTCAGGCACTGATCTTTGATTCCAAGTACGATTCTTACAAGGGAGTTATTGTATTCTGCCGTATCAAGGAAGGTACGGTCAAAAAAGGTACACCGATGCTTATGATGGCAACGGGTGCGAAAGCAGAAGTTGTAGAAGTTGGAACTTTTGGAGCGGGACAGTTCATTCCATGTGACGCACTCGAAGCGGGAATGGTAGGATATATCACAGCCAGCCTTAAGAATGTAAAGGATACCCGTGTCGGAGATACGATCACGAATGCAGAGAATCCTTGTGCAGAACCACTTCCGGGATATAAGAAAGTAAATCCGATGGTATATTGCGGACTCTATCCGGCAGACGGAGCAAAGTATCCGGACTTGAGAGATGCACTTGAGAAGTTGCAGCTTAATGATGCGGCGCTTCAGTTTGAGGCAGAGACATCGGTAGCACTTGGATTCGGATTCCGTTGTGGATTCTTAGGACTCCTTCATCTGGAGATCATTCAGGAACGTCTGGAAAGAGAGTACAACCTTGATCTTGTTACAACAGCACCGAGTGTTATTTACAAGATCCATAAGACAAACGGTGATGTGATCGATCTGACAAACCCGACAAACATGCCGGATCCTGCAGAGATTGAATATATGGAAGAGCCTATGGTAAAGGCTGAGATCATGGTAACATCCGAGTACATCGGAGCAATCATGGATCTGTGTCAGGAACGCCGTGGAATCTATCAGGGAATGGAATATATCGAAGAGACAAGAGCCGTGTTGACATATCATCTGCCACTCAATGAGATTATTTACGATTTCTTTGATGCATTGAAATCAAGATCCAGAGGATACGCATCTTTTGATTATGAGATGCTTGGTTATGTACGTTCCGAGCTTGTCAAACTTGACATTCTGATCAATAAAGAAGAAGTGGATGCTCTTTCATTTATTGTATTCGAGGGAAGTGCTTATGAACGTGGAAGAAAGATGTGTGAGAAGCTGAAAGAAGAGATTCCGAGACAGCTTTTCGAGATTCCGATCCAGGCAGCAGTCGGAAGTAAGATCATTGCGAGAGAGACAGTTAAGGCAATGCGTAAGGATGTTCTTGCGAAATGTTACGGCGGTGACATTTCACGTAAGAAGAAACTGCTTGAAAAGCAGAAAGAAGGAAAGAAGAGAATGCGTCAGGTTGGAAACGTAGAGATTCCACAGAGTGCATTCATGAGTGTCCTGAAGCTGGATGAGAACTAGATAAAAGAAGGAAGGGGAAGATACTGTTTTTGTCAGACAGTATCTTTCTGTATTTAAAGATGAAAAAGAGAAATTTAGAATTATATCTCCATATTCCATTTTGCGTAAAAAAATGTAATTATTGTGATTTTTTCTCAGCAAGTGGAACACCGAAAGAACAGGCGGATTATGTCAGTGCTATGATTCAGGAGATTCAGAGTTATCAAGAATTGTCTGGAGAGTATGAAGTTCAGACAATTTTCCTGGGAGGAGGAACACCGTCTCTGCTGACTCCGGAACAGATAGAACAAATTTTTGATGCGATTTATCATATATTTTCAGTAAATGAGAATGCAGAGATCACAATGGAAATGAATCCGGGAACCGTTGATATTGAAAAGCTTTGTGCTATGAAAGCAGCAGGCGTAAACAGACTGAGTATCGGACTTCAGTCTGCACAGAACGAAGAACTGAAGATGCTTGGAAGGATTCATACCTATGAGGAATTCCTTGAGACATGGAGACTGACAGAACAGGCAGGTTTCAAAAACAGAAATATCGATCTTATGTCTGCGCTTCCGGGACAGACGATGGAAAGCTATGAAGATACACTTTCAAAAGTTCTGGCACTTGAGCCGGAACATATATCCGCATATAGTTTGATATTGGAAGAAGGAACAGTATTCTACGACTGGTATGAAAAAGGGAAATTAGACCGCGGTGCATGGAAACTTCCGTCAGAGGAAGAAGAGTATGCGATGGGAGAATTGACAATACAAAGACTTGCAGAAGCAGGAATGCATCGATATGAGATATCCAATTATGCAAAGTCGGGAAAAGAATGCAGGCATAATCTCGGCTACTGGGACAGAGTGGAGTACCTTGGGATTGGGGCAGGTTCCTCATCGCTGATCAAAGGGGAACGGTTTGACCATATCCGTGATCGGAAAGCATATATTGAAAAGATTAGAAACGGCGAGTCGATTCTTATTGACAGAGAAATCCTTTCTGTGGAATCACAGATGGAAGAATTCATGTATCTGGGACTTCGCAAAATAGAGGGAGTTTCGAGAACAGATTTCCAGAATTATTTTGGAAAGAATGTGGATGATGTCTATGGGGAAATTCTTGATAAATTAGAAGAAGAACAATTGCTGGAATTTAGTGGGAATCGAATCCGACTGACGCATCGGGGGATGGATGTCAGCAACTGTGTGCTGGCGGAGTTCTTATTTTAAAGGCAAAAAACTAAAATTGTGCAAATTCCACCAAAAACAGTCATGAATTTTGTTGATTAGTTTGATTGACTATGAACGAATTTGAACGTATAATACAAACATAAAGAAAAACAAGCAGTCATAAATGAAAGCAGCTTATCGAGACTGACCGAGTTTGACTGAATAAAGCTTACAAATAAACTGTGGCAGCAGTTTGAAGTGACTGGAGTGAGAGAAGGAGGAGTAAAATGATTTACACAGTAACATTTAATCCGTCATTGGATTACATTGTCTCTGTTGAGGACTTTAAGCTTGGACTTACGAATCGAACGAGTTCGGAGCTGATCCTTCCTGGTGGAAAGGGCATCAATGTTTCTACAGTGCTTGGTAATCTTGGCATCGAGAATACTGCACTTGGATTTTTAGCCGGATTTACCGGAAAAGAGATTGAAAGAAGACTCAAAGAGATGGGAGTTGCATCTGATTTTATTGAGATCAATGAAGGTGTATCTCGAATCAACCTGAAGTTAAAATCTATCGATGGAACAGAGATTAACGGAAGCGGTCCGGTGATCTCAGCGGAAGATGTAGAGAAGCTGATGGAGAAGCTTGACAAACTTGGAGAAGGTGATGTCTTATTCCTGGCAGGAAGTATTCCATCATCTATGCCGGATGATATGTACCAGAAGATTATGGCGAAGCTTGACGGTAAAGGCGTCATGATCGTTGTAGACGCAACGAGAGATCTTCTGTTGAACGTTCTTGAATATCATCCATTTTTAATCAAACCGAACAACCACGAACTTGGAGAGATTTTTGATGTGGAGCTTCTGACAAGAGAATCTGTTGTACCATATGCAAAGAAACTGCAGGAAAAAGGAGCAAGAAATGTTCTTGTATCCATGGCAGGAGAAGGTGCAGTCCTTGTAGCAGAAGATGGAAGTGTTTATGACACTCCGGCGCCGAAAGGGGAATTAAAAAACGGTGTTGGAGCAGGAGACTCTATGGTAGCCGGATTTATGGCAGGCTGGATGGAGAAACATGAATACAGACATGCATTCCATATGGGAGTTGCATCAGGAAGTGCAAGTGCATTTTCAGAGAATCTGGCAACAAAAGAGGAGATTGCCGGAGTATATCAACAGGTTGTAAAGGAGGAGCGATAGGATGAGAATTACAGATTTGCTCGATAAAAGAAGCATTGCCTTTGACAAGAATCCGGCGAATAAGCAGGAAACTTTGGATATGGCCGTGGATTTGATGTGTGCAAGTGGTAAGATCAATGACACGGAAGCCTACAGAAAACAGGTTTACTTAAGAGAAGAGGAAAGTACAACAGGAATTGGTGAGGGAATTGCCATTCCGCATGGAAAAGGTGATTGCGTAAGCAAGCCGGGACTTGCAGCAATGGTCATTAAAAATGGTGTTGATTTCGATTCTCTGGATGGAGAACCGGTAACACTGCTATTCCTGATCGCAGCACCAAATACAGAGGATAACGTTCATCTGGAAGTACTTAGTAAATTATCAATGATGCTGATGGATGAGCAGTTTACAGAAGCTCTGAGAAATGCAACATCTGCGGAGGAATTCCTTTCTATTATTGATAAAGCAGATGATGAGAGAGCTGACATTGATGAGCAACTGGCAGATACAGGAAATGCAGAGAGCGATTTTAAGATCCTTGCAGTAACAGCATGTCCGACAGGTATCGCACATACATATATGGCAGCGGAAGGAATCGAGAAAGCAGCAAAAGCTGCCGACTGTTTCGTAAAAATCGAGACAAGAGGAAGCGGCGGAGCGAAAAATGTGCTGACAGACCAGGAAATTGCTGATGCGGATTGTATTATCGTTGCAGCAGACACACAGGTTCCGATGGATCGTTTTGACGGAAAGAAAGTAATCATCTGTCAGGTGTCAGACGGAATCAGCAAGGCAGATGAGCTGGTGGCACAGGCAAAATCAGGAAATGTTCCGGTTTTCCATGGAAATAATCCGGCAGCAGCCTCTTCTTCTACAGGAAAGAAAAGCGGCGGTGTCGGACATCAGATCTACATGCAGCTGATGAACGGTGTTTCTCATATGCTTCCACTCGTTGTTGGTGGTGGTATACTGATTGCAATCGCATTTTTGATCGACGGAATATGTGTAGATCTGAATGCACTTCCGGCTGATCAGAGAGCAAACTTTGGTATGATCACTCCGGTAGCAGCAGTATTTAAACAAATCGGTGGAACTGCATTTGGATTCATGCTTCCGGTGCTTGCAGGATTTATCGCAATGGCAATCGGTGACCGACCGGCGCTTGCAGTTGGTCTTGTAGGCGGTATGATGGCAGCAAGCGGAAAATCCGGATTCCTCGGAGCTCTTGTAGCCGGATTCCTTGCAGGATATATCATTGTACTTCTTCGTAAAGTATGCGATAAGCTTCCGGATGCACTGGAAAAAATCGCGCCGGTACTTATTTATCCATTGATCGGAGTTCTTCTGATCGGACTTGCTATGATGTTTGTAATCGAGCCAATCATGGGTGGAATCAACACAGGCCTGAATAATGCATTGACAGGCATGGGAGATTCAAGTAAAGTAGTATTAGGACTGGTTCTTGGAGGAATGATGTCCATCGATATGGGTGGTCCGTTCAACAAGGCAGCTTATGTATTCGGTACAGCATCAATCGCAGCTGGTAATTATGATATTATGGCAGCAGTTATGGTTGCAGGAATGGTTTCGCCATGTGCCATCGCCCTTTCCACACTGTTGTTTAAGGATAAGTTTACAAAAGAAGAAAGAGATGCAGGCCCGACAAACTTTATCATGGGTCTTGCATTTATCACAGAAGGAGCAATTCCATTTGCAGCATCTGATCCGCTGCATGTACTACCATCTTGTATCATCGGTTCAGCAATTGCCGGTGGAATGTCAATGTTGTTTGGATGTACACTGATGGCACCACATGGTGGAATCTTCGTATTCCCGGTTGTTGGAAATGCAGTAATGTATCTTGTTTCCCTCGTAGTAGGAACAGTCATCTCCGCAGTACTGCTTGGACTCCTTAAGAAGAAAGTTGCATAAAGCAATAATCATTTGGATGAAATGCCGAATAAAATAATCTGTCAAAACCAATAAAAGAAATATAAGAATCAGGACCTGAAGTTGTGGATCTGGAAGCGGATGCTTGAGATTCATGGCTTCAGGTTCTTTTTTAAAAGGAGATATTAAAAATGCTTACAGAACAAAGATATCAGATTATATTGGATTTGCTGAAAGAGAAGAAAAGTGTCACAGCGACAGAATTGAAAGAAATCTTAGATACATCAGAGTCTACGGTAAGAAGAGATATTACTGCACTTCATAAAGCCGGAAAGCTTATCAAGGTATTTGGCGGAGCGGTTGCGCTAGAAGATGAAGGCACTGTCTCTGCTTATGAACCGACAGTTGAGCAGAAGAGCGAACTCTATGTGAAAGAGAAAAGAAAAATCGCTCAATATGCGGCAGAACTGATCGAGGAGGAAGACTTTATTTATCTCGATGCAGGAACAACGACAGGTTATATGATTGATGTTCTTGGATATACCAATGCAGTTTTTGTGACAAATGCTGTTTCACATGCACAGAGGCTGGCAGCTAAGGGAATCAAAGTGTTTCTGATTGGCGGAGAACTCAAGAGTTCTACAGAAGCAGTGATCGGTGCTCAGGCAATGAAGAATCTGCAGGAGTATCATTTTACGAAAGGCTTCTTTGGAGCAAATGGAATCACAAAAGCAGAAGGATTCACAACACCAGATGCGAATGAAGCCCTGGTGAAACAAACAGCGATTGAGAGATGTAAGAATCGATATATTCTTGCAGATCATTCGAAATTCGGATGTATCAGTTCTGTGACATTTTCTGCTTTTGTGAATGCAAAGATTCTGACAGATGGCTGCCCGGCAGAGTATCAGGAGCTGGATTGTGTGATAGGGGTGGAAGAAAGAAATTTGATTTAACTTTGTTTCTTAGCGTGCTTGTTAGTTGTATAGATAACAAGCACGCTTTTTCAATTGTCCGGATACGGACAGTTTATGTTGTCAACATCCTTCTTGCCTCTTCACGGATGTATTACAGCTACAGACAGTGTTCTCCAGAAAATGTTAGAAGTAGGAACAAAAGCACCAGATTTTGAATTACCGGATCAGAATGGAGAATTACATAAATTAAGCGAATATCTTGGAAAGAAAGTAAAAAAGAAAAACTACGGAAAAGTATCCATGGGTGTGGTCAGAACAACATATTTTATTGACGAACATGGAATAATAGTAAAAGCTAATGATAAAGTAAAAGCAGCGGATGATCCTGGAAAAATGCTGCAGGAATTAAGCAGATGAAAAACAAAAGGAAGGAATGGTTGCATGAATAAGAAAAAATCAAATTCCAAAAAGGCAGTTATGATAGGCTGCGGATTCGTAGGCTCAGCATCTGTATTTGCGCTTATGCAGAGTGGATTATTTACTGAAATTGCGTTAATAGATGCGGATAAGAATAAGGCAGAGGGAGAGGCTATGGATATCAGTCATGGAATACCGTTTGCCAGCCCTATGAGGATATATGTCGGTGACTATGATGATGTGGCAGATGCTACGATTGTTATTATATCAGCAGGCACAGGGCAAAAGCCTGGAGAAACAAGACTTGATCTGGTAAATAAGAATGTGGCAATATTTAAGTCCATTATTCCGGAAATCGCCAAAAGAGATTTTGGAGGAATCCTTCTGGTTGTAGCAAATCCTGTGGATATTCTGACACAGGTTGCAATCAAACTGTCAGGACTTCCGGAGGAGAGAGTTATCGGCT